>CAYNBZ010000058.1:0-12269 GCA_964395975.1 uncultured Muribaculaceae bacterium
TTTCCGTGACGGATGAAGACTACGGATGCCTCAGGGCGGGGCTTTACGACCTCGAAACCGGGGAGTTGACTGTGGAGCCGCTGGACGAAGAACGCTTCGCGGATCCGTATAACATGGAGCATATGAGTACTTCCTCCGTTTCTGACGACGGGACGGTACTGTGCTACCTGGGCAATGATGCGAGCGAATACCGCCAGGCCTACATCTGGTACCCCGGCGAGGAGAAGCCTGTGAAGATATCCGAAATATACCCGGAGCTGACGGACATGGCACGGTTTGACGAGACGGCAAGCGGCATTACGGGCATCAACACCCCGGTTGACATCACCCCCGACGGCAAGCGCATGATAGGCGTTGCGTATGACGCTGACGAAGAAACCCTGACAGTATCCATTGTTACCTACGTGATTGACTTCGACGGTGACGGTAGTGATGATGGCTCCTCCGGCATAAGCGGCGTGACGGTCGACGGTGACGATGTCGAGGTAGCGCGCTACACGGTCGACGGCATTCGCATAGGCTCACCTGTGAAGGGTGTCAACATAGTGAAGAAGGCCGATGGCAGCACCGTCAAGGTGATTGTGAAGTAACCCCCGACACACACGCAAGGCGTCTACTGCCTTGGGTGTATCCGACACTGAAAAAGTGGTTGTGCATTAGCGCGCAGCCACTTCTGTTTTTCCTGTGTGTCATGTTTTAAATTCCATATTTAATTTGAAAAAAGCAAGACCAAAATAGATACTTCTGTTTTGATTTATCTATCTTAACCACCAAACAAACTACATTATCCTTCAAAGTACTCCAATGGGGCTCAAAATTAAAGTGGATAAACTATGTTATGTTTTTGTGAAAACAATGCGAGATTTGTGCAATCGTCAAAAGGTTACTAAATTTGCATATATTATCGTGTTAATAAAGTGTCTAAAGAGAAACACATATTGGCATGATAAAGATTCGTAAAGTAATTACTACGGTTAGCATTATATCGGAACTAAATATGTGAATATGAAATAAAACGTGCCAGTAATGCTTTGGTGGATGATGATAGAATGTAGGTATTATAAAACCGTTTTAGATGGGAAACAAGTATAAATGGTATGTGGTGTGGGTAGGCGACCAACCTGGCATATATGACTCATGGGAGGAGTGTAAGTTGCAAATAGAACGTTACCCAAATGCCCGTTACAAGAGTTTTAATACACGGGAAGAGGCCATATATGCTTTTCGAGGCAAACCATCGCAACAGATGGACTTGTTACGGAGCATAGCCAATGCCAACAACCGTCCCTTAATCAATTACGAGGCTTTCCCTGAAATAATTACAAACAGCCTTGCCGTTGATGCAGCTTGTAGCGGCAATCCCGGCATAATGGAATATCGTGGTGTGTGGGTGGCCACAGGCGAAGAAATGTTTCGCAAGGGTCCCTTCCCACATGCCACAAACAATATCGGCGAGTTCCTTGCCATCGTGCATGGACTTGCAATGTTAAATCAGCGGGGGTGTCCCGACATCCCCATTTACAGCGACAGTCGTACAGCACAAGTATGGGTACGCCAACGGCATTGTAATACCACACTAAAGCGCGACGAGCAAAATACCACTCTGTTTGATATTGTGGCACGTGCCGAAAATTGGCTTAAACAAAAAACTTACACTAACCGCATCATTAAATGGAATACTGAATTGTGGGGAGAGATTCCTGCCGACTTCGGTCGAAAATGAGAAAAATAATCAGACCATTTGTTCACAATGGAGAACAAGAATATTTTCATGCCGATCAGTGAATATGTAACTATCCATAGCAGTCATCAAGGAGAGGTTACTGACTTGGTTCTACGTCGATTGCCCGATGCCATAGCCCTGTGGCGCAGCCGCCAATCGGCATGGCATGGCCAGCTTTTGATGGAAATGATCACCGTCGATGCATCTACCGGTATCCCCATTGTCACCACTACAAACAACGGACAACCCATAGATGATGCCGACGATGTAAAAGCTTACGGGGAAATTGCTTCACAACTGCTCTCAACGCTACATTATTCCAACCGTCGTGTCACGCAACTTATCGAAGATTGTCGCAACGGCCACTTCAAGACCATAGGAGATGTGATGCTTGCCGTTGAGCGAAATAAGTCCAATGCCATATACATACCCTTGATAATGATAATCGTCATCCTCGTTGCCTTGCTTGCATGGCTTAATGCTTAGTATAAACTTAGGCAGCGCAAAAATTTTTGATATTTTACGCAAAATATCAAGCCTTCACTTGTGAATCAAAATTATCAGGCACAATAAATGGGCAATGTTCAATCGCGCCCCGTAATTATTTTCTTGATGTCATTAAGTTTGTTAAGAGCCTGCATAGGGGTAAGATTGTCAATATCAACGTTAAGTATTTCATCGCGCACTTGGCATAAAACAGGGTCATCGAGTTGGAAAAAAGACAATTGCATACCACCAACCGCCGGAGCATCTTTTATATTCAATGGCTTTTTTTCTCCACGATTATTCTCCTCAAGCTGTTTAAGCACCTCATTGGCACGCTCCACAATCGACAACGGCATACCCGCTAACTTGGCCACATGGATACCAAAACTATGTTCACTGCCACCACTCACAAGTTTGCGAACAAACACCACCTTGCCGTCGATTTCTTTAACCGACACATTGTAATTGGCAATACGCTTGTAGGTCTTTGCCATCTCATTAAGTTCGTGATAGTGTGTGGCAAAAAGTGTCTTTGGATGAGCCTTCGCATTCTCATGTAAGTACTCCACTATCGACCATGCTATCGAAATTCCATCATAGGTGCTTGTTCCGCGCCCGAGTTCATCGAAAAGTATTAAGCTGCGTTCACTGATGTTATTCAATATCGATGCCGCCTCTGTCATTTCCACCATGAAAGTCGATTCTCCAAGCGATATATTGTCGCTTGCTCCTACCCGAGTGAATATCTTATCGACAATGCCAATGCGGGCATTGTCAGCCGGTACGAAACACCCCATTTGCGCCATAAGCACAATCAAAGCCGTCTGCCGCAACAAAGCCGACTTTCCCGCCATGTTGGGTCCGGTAATCATGATTATCTGCTTGTCGTCATTACTCAATCTGATGCTGTTTGATACATACTTTTCACCCACTGGCAACTGACGTTCTATTACAGGGTGTCGTCCCTCGGTGATGTCGATGTCGAGCGAGTCGTCAAGTTGCGGACGTGTATAATGATAATTGGCTGCAATCTTAGTGAACGCGAGCAAACAGTCTAGGCGAGCAATGAGGCTCGAATCTACCTGAATAGCAGGGATATAATCAGCTACGGCAGTCACCAATTCATTAAACAACCTTGTTTCTATAGAAATAATTTTCTCCTCAGCCCCGAGTATTTTTTCTTCGTATTCCTTCAACTCCTGAGTGACATAGCGCTCGGCACTAACAAGCGTCTGCTTACGCACCCATTCTAGTGGAACCTTGTCTTTATGTGTATTACGCACTTCAATGTAATAACCAAATACATTGTTGTAACTTATTTTAAGGCTCGGAATTCCGGTTCGCTCGCTCTCGACCTGTTGCAATTTCATCAGATAGTCCTTGCTCGAATAAGATATTTCACGCAATTCGTCGAGTTCGGCATCAACGCCCGGGCATATTACATTACCGCGATTGACTATGTTTGAGGCATCGGGATTTATTTCATGTTCAATACGGTCGCGGATAATCTTGCAAGCATTCAATTGTTCACCGATGTGGCGTAACACGTCATTATCAGCAGTTGTGCAAAGTTCTTTTACCGGCTCAATTGCTGTAAGGGCATTCTTCAGTTGCACCAATTCACGTGGAGTGATACGACAAACGGCAACTTTCGAAACGAGCCGCTCAATATCACCTATCATCTCCAACTGACGCTTTAGCAAATCGCGCGCACTTGTGTCTCTAAAGAAGTATTCCACCACATCAAGTCTGTTGTTGATTTGCCGCACGTCTTTAAGCGGAAATACAATCCATCGGCGCAGCATTCTCGCCCCCATCGGGGTAAGAGTTCCATCGATGACCGACAACAGGCTCTTCCCATCTTCGCACATCGAACCGACGAGTTCGAGATTACGTATGGTAAATTTGTCAAGCCTAACATAACGTTCCTCTTCTATTCTCGATAACGTAGTTATATGGCTCACATGGGTATGCTGCGTAATGTCTAAGTAGCAAAGTACAGCTCCCGAAGCAACTATCGCACTATGCATGGTATCGATGCCAAAGCCTTTCAAGTTTTTAGTTTCAAAATGCTTCAACAGTCGATCGGTAGCCGCTTCTTCGGTAAAAATCCATTCATCAAGGTCAAATGTCAGATACTTAGATGAAAACGTTTCGGCAAACCGCTTGCGGTTGCTACGCTCCACAATCACTTCTTTCGGGGAGAAATTTCCAAGTAACTTGTCGATATAGTCGGTTGTACCCTCAGCCGTAAGAAATTCTCCGGTACTTATATCGAGAAAAGCCACACCACAGGTACGTTTGCCAAAATGCACGGCAGCAAGGAAATTATTTTCCCTGTTATTGAGTATATTGTCATTTATCGATACACCCGGTGTCACAAGCTCGGTAATTCCGCGCTTCACAAGTTTCTTAGTAAGCTTGGGATCTTCTAGTTGCTCACATATGGCCACGCGTTTACCGGCTCTTACAAGTTTTGGTAAATAAGTATCTAAAGCATGGTGGGGAAATCCGGCCAATTCTACATATTGCGCAGCTCCATTGGCACGGCGTGTAAGCGTGATGCCAAGTATTTCGGAGCTTGCAATAGCATCGTCCGAAAAAGTTTCATAAAAATCGCCAACTCGAAACAACAATATTGCATCGGGATGCTTTTTCTTCATCTCGAAATATTGTTTCATTAACGGGGTTTCTACAATCTCTTTCGCCACAATCTACGCTTTATAGCTCCCCAAAATTACAAAATTATACCTATTTGCGAAAATTTTAATCCCAATCGTCAACAGGCATGAAATCCTGATTGCACACATTTATTTACAACTAACAGAATAACCAAGACTTACGGCAAACAGCACTTTTAAAATTATTTAAATAGTACGAGTGATAAAAATAGCTAAATTATTATAAATAAACATATATCAAAGACCGATTTACAGCCTATAGTTATGAAATGTTGCACATTCGCCAATAAATAAGTATATTTGCAAACGGAAATCAATAAGATTTTGGGAGGGGGCAGGCGGCTCCCTTTTTTTTAATTTAAGTATAGTTTTATACCAAATGATAGACAAGACAGCCTTGGAAAAAGTGATTGTCGGTGCAATGGCAGGCAGCGACATGTTCCTTGTTTCTACCGACGTATCGACTGACAACCGCATTGTGGTGGAAATCGAAAAGCATCACGGCAGTATCACCATCGATGATTGTGTGACAATAAACAATGCCATAGAAGCTAACTTCGACCGTGATGTGGAGGATTACGAACTTGAAGTTGGGTCAGCGGGTCTGACATCACCTTTTAAAGTTCGCGCACAATACGACAAAAACATAGGCAACATGGTAGAAGTGCTGACAAAAGATGGTCGTAAGTTACGTGGCACACTTAAAAATGCCAACGACGACTGTTTCACCATTATCATATCCAAAAAAGTGAAACCCGAAGGAGCCAAACGCCCTATCATGATGGAAGAAGACGAAATACTTGAATATAGTGGAATAAAATACATAAAAAACATAATAGACTAACGAAACATGGCAAAGAAAGAGGATTCAATCGACATGGTGGATCGCTTCTCGGAGTTCAAAGAACTGAGGAACATCGACAAGACCACAATGATTAGCGTCTTAGAAGAATCATTCCGTAGCGTCATCGCCAAGATGTTTGGCAGTGACGAAAACTTCGATGTAATCATGAATCCCGACAAAGGTGACTGCGAAATCTACCAAAACCTCGAAATAGTTCCCGATGGGAAAGTCGAAAACCCTGCTCGGCAAATAAGCCTGACCGATGCCCGCAATGATGCCGACAATCCCGATCCCGACTGTGAGGTGGGAGAAGAACACACAAAGAAAATAGACTTTGCCAAATTCGGTCGCCGCGCAATCCTCAATCTGCGCCAAACACTTGCCAGCAAGATTCTCGACTTGCAGAAAGATGCCATATATACCAAGTTTAAGGAAATGGAAGGCGAGTTGATCACAGGAGAAGTTTATCAATTATGGAAAAAGGAGATTTTGTTGCTTGACGATGACAAGAACGAACTCCTGTTGCCAAAAGACCAACAAATACCTACCGACTTCTATCGCAAAGGCGATACCGTAAAAGCCGTAATTCATAATGTTGACAATAAAAACAACAATCCCAAAATCATAGTATCGCGCACAAGCGACACTTTCTTGCGCCGCCTGTTCGAACTCGAAGTGCCGGAAATACACGATGGCCTAATATTGATTCGTGCCGTGGCTCGCATCCCGGGAGAACGCGCAAAGATTGCTGTCGAGTCGTATGACGACCGCATCGATCCCGTAGGAGCTTGTGTAGGAGTAAAAGGTGCACGCATACATGGGATAGTGCGTGAATTGCGCAACGAGAACATCGATGTAATCAATTACACGAGTAATCCATCTCTCTTCATACAACGTGCGTTAAGTCCTGCCAAGATTTTGTCGATACGCATAGACGAAGAAAACAAACATGCCGAAGTGTTCCTGAAACCCGAAGAGGTGTCACTTGCCATCGGTAAAGGCGGTCTGAACATACGCCTCGCAACAATGCTCACGGGATATGAAATAGACGTTTACCGCGACCTTGAAGATAACGAAGAAGACATTTATCTCGACGAATTCAAAGATGAAATCGACTCGTGGGTAATTGATGCACTCAAAGACATGGGTTGCGCAACAGCCAAAGCCGTGCTTAATACACCGCGTGAAGAACTCATCGAAAAAGCCGACCTTGAAGAAGACACCGTTGACAATGTAATCAAGGTGTTAAAGGCAGAATTTGAAAATTGATTTGTTGCTCCTGTGGCTGAGGTAAAAGGTGGGAATGCACTTTCAAACCACCAACCAATGTCTGCCACACTCATGATTGTGACATAATTAGCACTTCAACAGTATAATAAGTTTTTATAATCGTATATGCCCGTAAAGATAAGTAAAGTAGCAAAAGACTTGAACGTAGGGACACAAACCATCATTGAGTTCCTAAGCAAGAAAAATATTACAGTAGAATCTAATCCAAACGCTCGCATATCGGACGAGCATTACAAGATGTTGCTTGATGCGTTCCGCACCGACAAAGATCAACGCATAAAGTCGGACAACTTTAGCAACGAACGTCGCCAAGAACGGTCGAAACCGGCTCAGCAACCCAAGCAACAACGTAAAGGAGAGGAATTCATATCTACTGCCACACAAATACCAACGCCTAAAATCGTTGGTAAAATAGACTTGTCGCAAGCGGGGAAACCGAAACAAGAAGCAAAACCCAAAGAAGAACAAGTTGCTGCCCCAAAAATTCAGGCCGCCAATACAACAGAGCAAAAGCGGGAAGAAGTAAAAACACGAGAAACACTCCCGCAAAAAGAATCTGCTCAAGAAAAAAAACCTGCCGAACACGATGAAGCAGCAAAGCCAAACCAAGTAGAACAAAACACCGTAATGGACAACGGCAAAAAAGAAAGCGAAAATGCTGACAAGAAAGGTGAAGATGAAATTTTCACCCCCAGTGCACCAATGGTGAAAAACCAGCTGAAAGTAGTAGGAAAAATCGACCTTTCAACAATCAACTCACAAACGCGTCCCAAGAAAAAAACAAAAGAAGAGAAACGCAAGGAACGCCAAGAAAAGTCGAAACAGGAAATGTCTGTCCATACCACAACTAACGGCGAAAGCGTATCGGGCGACAGGAAAAAGCGCAAACGAATAGGCAAAGAAAAGGTAGATATTGAAAAAAGCGTAAATCAAATTGCATCCCAGCCAAAACAGGGCAAAGGCGGTGGCGGTGCACAAAGTGATGAAACAGGTGGCAAGAATCGCAAGAATCGCAAAAACAAACGGCCGTTCAGAACCGAAGTGAGCGAAGAAGACGTACAGAAACAAGTAAAGGAAACGCTCGCACGGCTCACGGCAAAGACTACAAAAAAATCGGCCAAGTGGCGCAAAGAAAAACGTGAAGCAGTAGAAGAACGTGAACGAGAGGCTGCCGAACTCGAAGCACAAGAAGAGAAAACCTTGAAGCTCACAGAGTTTGTTACGGCAAACGACCTTGCTATGATGATGAATGTCCCCATTAACAAGGTTATCGGCACGTGTATGAGCCTTGGCGTGATGGTATCGATTAATCAACGCCTTGATGCTGAAACCATCAATATCGTAGCTGATGAATTTGGATTCAAGACTGAATATGTAAGTGCCGAAGTATCTGAAGCAATAAATCAAAACAACGAAGAAGAGGACAGACCAGAAGATCTTGTTTCCCGTCCTCCTGTTGTCACCGTAATGGGACACGTTGACCACGGTAAAACTTCGCTCCTCGACTATATACGCAATGCAAACGTAATTGCAGGTGAAGCCGGCGGGATAACGCAACATATAGGTGCATACAACGTAACGCTGAAAAACGGACAACACATCACATTCCTCGACACTCCGGGGCACGAAGCTTTTACAGCCATGCGTGCCCGTGGTGCAAAAATCACCGACATAGTTATCATCATCGTTGCTGCCGATGACAATGTGATGCCGCAGACCATCGAAGCCATCAACCATGCTTCGGCAGCGGGAGTGCCCATCATATTTGCAATAAACAAGATAGACAAGCCATCGGCCAATCCCGACAAAATAAAAGAAGAACTGGCCAACATGAACTATCTCGTGGAAGAATGGGGTGGTAAATACCAGTCACAAGATATATCGGCGAAAAAAGGCATTGGTGTAACTGAACTACTCGACAAAGTGTTGCTCGAAGCTGAAATGCTTGAACTGAAGGCCAACCCGAAACGCCGTGCAGTGGGTTCGGTTATTGAATCGTCACTCGACAAAGGTCGTGGCTATGTAGCTACCGTGCTTGTTCAGAACGGTACATTGAAAGTAGGTGATATCCTGCTTGCCGGCACTCATTACGGAAAGGTAAAGGCTATGTTTAACGAGCGAAACCAACGTATCACTGAAGCCGGACCATCAGAACCTGCCTTGATTTTGGGACTGAACGGAGCTCCAACGGCAGGTGACAAATTCAATGTGATGGACACCGAACAGGAAGCTCGCGAAATAACCAGTAAACGTGAACAGTTACAACGCGAACTTGGCTTGCGCACACAGAAACGTGTAACTCTCGAAGATATTGGCCGCCGCAAGGCTCTTGGTAGCTTTAACGAGCTTAATATCATAGTTAAAGGCGATGTGGACGGTTCAATCGAAGCACTGAGCGACTCTCTTATTAAGCTTTCTACTCCTGAGGTGCAAGTGAACGTTATTCACAAGGCAGTCGGTGCAATTTCAGAAAGCGATGTGACACTCGCTGCCGCTTCGGATGCTTATATCATCGGTTTTCAAGTGCGCCCATCGCTTGCCGCACGTCGCCTTGCCGAACGTGACGGTGTTGACATACGCTTGTACTCGGTTATTTACAAAGCCATTGAAGAAGTAAAATCAGCTATGGAAGGCATGCTCTCCCCCGAAATCAAAGAAGAAATCATCGGGTCGGCCGAAGTTATGCAAACCTATCATATTTCGAAAGTGGGTACAATTGCCGGTGTTATTGTTCGTGAGGGCAAAGTTAAACGTAATTGTAAAGTACGTATAATCAGAGATGGCATAGTGATTTACACTGGCGAACTTGGCTCGCTCAAGCGCTTTAAGGATGATGTGAAAGAAGTAACATCAGGCTTTGATTGCGGATTAAGTGTGACAGGTTACAACGACATAAAAGAAGGAGATTTCATCGAATCGTTTGAAGAAGTGGAAGTTAAGAAAGCTCTTTAAAAATTTTAAGTGAGTGTCGGGAAAGCCTATAGAAAACAATCTGTGCAATTCCTGACACTCACTTCTCTTCATATGAACTATTACTTAAATATCGGCTCAAATATCGGCAACAGACATCGCAACATTTCACGAGCCGTGAACATGATTAGCCGAACATTCGGCACTGCCGTAAAATGCAGCCGCCCCGTTGAAAGCAAACCATGGGGCTATGAATCATCTAATACATTTGTCAACGAAGGAATAGTGCTACACACCGACAGACAACCTGAGGATGTTCTGTGTACTCTGCAACAGGTTGAACGTAATATTAGTGATATGCCTCACCGTAACAACGATGGCTCTTATCATGACCGCGTTATCGACATTGACATAGTGGCCATTGACCAACTCACAATCAATTCCTCAGCACTTAAAGTACCACACCCGCACTTTGCCGAACGAGACTTTTACATTATACCCATGTGTGAACTTGCTCCCTCATGGACACACCCACACACCCATCTCACACCTCGACAAATGCTTGCCCGCCTCACACGGTGAAACGGGGCAAACACATAATCGAAGATTTATGCCTTTGCAGCTTTCATGGCTGCCAAGATTTTCGTTTCAATTTCTTCCGCTAACTCAGGATTATCGGCAACAGTCCGCTTTGCTGCATCACGTCCTTGTCCCAATTTGGTTTCATCATAGGAAAACCATGCACCACTCTTTTTGACTATGCCATACTCAACACCGAGGTCTATTATTTCACCTGTTTTGGAGATACCTTCACCAAAAAGAATTTCAAACTCGGCTTTACGGAATGGTGGTGCAACTTTGTTTTTCACCACTTTTACACGTGTAGTATTACCGAGCACCTTATCACCATCTTTTACCTGCCCTGTGCGACGAATGTCGATACGCACCGAGGAATAGAACTTCAACGCATTTCCTCCAGTCGTTGTTTCCGGGTTGCCGAATGTTATACCTATTTTATCACGCAACTGATTGATGAAAATACACGTAGTGTTAGTTTTTGATATTGTTGACGTGAGTTTGCGTAAAGCTTGTGACATAAGTCGTGCTTGCAATCCGACTTTGTTCTCTCCCATGTCATCTTCAATTTCTTTCTTTGGCGTAAGAGCCGCCACCGAATCAATCACTATTATATCGATAGCCGATGACCTGATAAGCTGCTCTGCAATCTCAAGAGCCTGTTCGCCATTATCCGGTTGGGCAATCCATAAATTGTTTACGTCCACACCAAGGTTTTCGGCATAAAACCTGTCAAAGGCATGTTCTGCATCGATGATGGCAGCTATGCCACCCAATTTCTGAGCTTCGGCTATGGCGTGAATGGCAAGTGTGGTTTTTCCCGATGATTCAGGGCCGAAAATTTCTATTATGCGACCACGCGGATAACCTCCAACCCCCAATGCATAATCCAATCCTATCGATCCCGTGGGAATTACTGCAATATCTTCTATTTTCTCATCTCCAAGTTTCATTATGGCTCCCCTGCCAAAAGACTTGTCGATTTTATCCATTGCCACCTGCAATGCTTTCAGCTTCTCCTCCGGCACAGGCATCCGGTCAAATTTCAGGGTTTCTTGCTGTCCTGCGACCTGTGGTGCTCCTTCTGCACCGGCAGTCACCTCTTTAGATTTCTTGTCAGCCATATGTATGAGTTCTTATTTATTTATGTTAAGAATTTGGTTGGCGGCATCTTTTGTATTAACCTTGGTGATTATATCCGACACACGCCCTTGCTCATCAATGAGAAACGTTGTACGCACCGTACCCATGTACTCACGTCCACACATCTTCTTCTTTTGCCACACACCAAATGCCTCATTAAGTACAAGATCGGTATCGGCAATCAACGGAAATGGCAACGAATACTTCTCGGAAAACTTCTTGTGCGAAGATGCTGAATCCTTACTGACACCCACTATTGCATAGCCGGCAGCCGATAATTCGTTGTAACCGGCAGCCAAACTGCAAGCCTCAGCTGTGCAACCCGAGGTATTGTCTTTAGGATAAAAATATATTACAAGCTTTTTGCCTACAAAGTCAGAAGCTCTTATCTCATTCCCTTCGGCATCCAAGCCAAGTACTTCCGGTATCTTATCTCCTATTTCCATATTTCTTTATATTTTGATTAAGCTTTGTAAAGATAATGCAAAACATCGGCATTGCAAAACCAAGCCTTTATTTTTCTCCGCAAAATTACATCCTATATGGGCAACAATAAAGCCCATATATATTAACAACATAGAAATAAACTATGCAACACCCACCCATCTATAAAAAG
>CAYNBZ010000059.1:0-11538 GCA_964395975.1 uncultured Muribaculaceae bacterium
CTCACTTTCGGCATCCCATTCATAGTCGTATATATGGAATCCCGTAGCTATGCAGCGCAGTACGCGATTGTGGATAATCTGGAAGAATAAAACTCCTTCCTTACCCTGCACCGAAGATGAACTGAATTTCAATTTTATTGATGTCATATAAATGGTTGCCGTCTGTCGCGTGTCCCAATAGGTAGGTAAACCTTGGTAAACCGCGGTTTTTTTTAGGTAAACTTTTGGTAAATTTTTTCGTATATTCTGCACGGAAACCGTGTAAAACCGTGTCGGTGCCGTGTCGGAACAATAAGCGGCAACGCCCTGTTTGATAAGGGGTTGCCGCCTAAAGTGGTGACTTTTAGCCACTTAAGCCGCTTATTCCACAGCAGCCTGCGCCGCTGCAACACGGGCTATTGGCACTCTGAACGGACTGCAAGACACGTAATCCATACCAAGGTGTGCACAGAACTTGACAGAAGAAGGCTCTCCACCATGTTCTCCACAAATACCAACTTTCAATTCAGGTTTTACAGAACGTCCCTTATTAGTACCCATTGCAACTAGTTGTCCAACACCCTCTTGATCCAGTACCTCAAATGGATCTGTCTTAATGATACCTAATTCCTTATAGAATTTCAAGAATTTAGGAGCATCATCACGAGAATAACCAAATGTCATTTGTGTAAGGTCATTTGTACCGAATGAGAAGAAATCAGCAACAGAGGCAATCTGATCGGCAAC
The DNA here is from genome assembly GCA_964395975.1 of uncultured Muribaculaceae bacterium. Taxonomy (GTDB): domain Bacteria; phylum Bacteroidota; class Bacteroidia; order Bacteroidales; family Muribaculaceae; genus Avimuribaculum. The sequence continues at coordinate 727 of CAYNBZ010000059.1, forward strand.
AAGAGCTGCACGCGGAACTTCTATCATTGTACCAATCTTATAAGGGACAGTATCTCCACGTTCGGCAAATACAGTTCGGGCGGTATTATTTATAATATCGGCCTGCATCTGTAATTCTTTCAAAACACCCACGAGAGGAATCATAATTTCGGGATGTACATCGATTCCACGAGCTTTCACATTGAGGGCAGCTTCAATAATAGCCCGAGCCTGCATTTCGGTGATTTCAGGATAAGTATTGCCAAGACGACATCCACGATGCCCTAGCATTGGGTTGAATTCTTCGAGGCTGTCGCATTTGCTCTTTACTTCTTCGATGGTTAATCCCATTTCCTGTGCTAATTCCTTTTGAGTAGCAAGTTGATGAGGAACAAATTCATGCAACGGTGGGTCGAGCAAACGAATAGTAACACCATATCCATCCATTGCTTCAAAAATACCCTCAAAGTCGCTTCTTTGCATCGGCAATAATTTGGCCAGAGCCACACGACGTCCAGCTTCATCCTTTGCAATAATCATTTCACGCATCGATTTTATGCGGTCCCCCTCGAAGAACATATGTTCAGTACGGCACAATCCGATACCACGGGCTCCGAACTTACGAGCCACAAGTGCATCTCTTGGTGAATCGGCATTAGTACGAACATACATTTTGGTATATTTATCAGCAAGGCCCATTATAGCAGCAAAGTCACCCGAAAGTTCGGCATCGACAGTAGCTACCAATCCCTCATATACATCACCTGTGCTGCCATTGAGTGAAATCCAATCACCTTCTTTGAAAACTTTGCCGCCCATCTCTACTGTGCGAGTCTTGTAGTCAACAACAATTTCACCAGCACCGGAAACGCAACATTTGCCCATACCGCGAGCTACTACAGCAGCATGAGAAGTCATGCCACCACGAGCTGTGAGAATACCTTGAGCCTTGTTCATACCACGGAGATCTTCGGGAGATGTTTCAAGACGCACCATAATGACCTTCTTCTTACGTTCGGCCCAAGCTTCGGCATCATCTGCAAAGAACACAATTTGACCTGTTGCAGCTCCAGGAGAGGCCGGCAAACCCTTTGCAACAGTCTTGGCTGATTGTAATGCCGACTTATCAAACACAGGGTGGAGCAATTCATCTAATTTTTGCGGCTCCATTCGGCGCAACACTGTCTTTTCATCAATGACACCTGCACGCAACAAGTCCATGGCAATTTTCACCATTGCTGCACCGGTGCGTTTGCCGCTACGAGTTTGCAATAACCACAATTTACCGTTTTGGATAGTAAACTCAAGATCCTGCATATCTTTATAGTGGTCTTCGAGTTTTTGTTGTGTTTCGATAAGTTCTTTTGCACATTCGGGCATTGATTCTTCAAGTGATGGATATTTGGATGCCCGTACTTCCTCACTTATACCTTGCAGTTTTGCCCAACGGCGTGAACCCTCAATAGTAATTTGCTGCGGAGTACGCACACCAGCTACCACATCTTCGCCCTGTGCATTAATCAAATATTCGCCATTGAAAATATCTTCGCCTGTAGCGGCATCACGGGTGAAAGCTACGCCGGTCGCTGAGGTGTTCCCCATGTTGCCATACACCATGGCTTGCACATTTACGGCAGTTCCCCACTCTTCGGGAATCTGATTCATGCGGCGATATAAAATAGCACGCTCGTTCATCCAGCTATCGAACACTGCGCATATTGCACCCCACAACTGATCCCAAGCACTTTCAGGGAAATCTTGTCCGGTTGAAGTCAATACAGCCTCCTTGAAAAGTTTGACAAGTTTCTTGAGGTCATCAACATCTAGTTCTGTATCGAGTTTTACACCCTTTTCATTCTTAACCTTGTCCATTACTTCTTCAAATGGGTCGATGTCGGTCTTGTTTTTCGGTTTCATACCAAGCACCACATCTCCATACATTTGGACGAAACGGCGGTAGCTGTCCCATGCAAAACGCGGATTACCTGATTTACGGGCAAGCGCATCTACCACATGATCATTCATGCCGAGATTAAGCACGGTGTCCATCATGCCAGGCATTGACACACGGGCACCCGAACGCACAGATACGAGTAGCGGATTTTCACTATCGTTAAATTTGTTTCCAGTAAGTTCCTCAATGTGGTTAATAGCCTTTTCGACATCACTCTTGAGCAATGCCACTATGGCATCTTTACCTTTCTCATTGTATTCGGTACATACTTCGGTAGTAATAGTAAAACCTGGCGGTACAGGTACTCCAATCAGGTTCATTTCGGCCAGATTTGCACCTTTTCCACCGAGAAGATTTTTCATATCGGCACGACCCTCTGCTTTGCCATTGCCGAAAGTATAAATTCTTTTCATTCGGATAAATTGAAAATTTTTAGTTTGTGAGTATTAAAGTTATTAGTCTTTTGGCTGCTAATGTTGTTGAAAAAGTTTATGTAATGCAAATATATATCAAAAGATTAAATTAGTGAAAAAATATTGTGTAAATCTATAAGATTGATGCCCGAATTCGTTATTGTATAGACCGATGAGTTTTCAAAAACACAACTATATAGGGATATTCAGTAAATGTCCCTAATGTAGTTACGACACGTTCATGTGCAGGAGCATTTCTTGCAGTATAACTTTAGTATATACAATACCTGCAACAAAACCTGCAGATATAGCTTTTTCTGTATCTTCTGGATATGCAAATAATGATGCATTGAAGGCTGGGTAAATATTGAAATTTGCTTTTCCCTGAAGAAAAAACAAGCTCGAGAATTATAAGACTAGTATATTACTGGTCTCAAAAGTAATAGGCATCTTTATACCATTGCATCCATCCTTGCAGGTCATGATTTAGTTTATATACAGCATTTAACACATCATAATTGGTAAAAAACCGAACATTCTGTCTCCACAAATCAATGCTTGGTATTTATTGATTGACTTGTTTAACATTGTGTTTTTAGCATGATGACATACTGAAAAAGTTACCGTACTATATATTTCTGTTTCCTGTAAGGCTAAGGCAAGCATACAATTACGCCACAGTTGGTTAAGTCCATCTTTGAATGGACAACCTTCAATATCAATAAAGCCTTTGAATCTATCCAGATTCTTTTTTAGAGTATCCCAATATCTATATCCTATCGTGTGATAATAGCATTTCTGAGGCTCTTTGGCTATATCCATGAGATTGCACTGAATGCAATTATCCTTGTACCTATTTGCTTTGCTTCTATATGCTCCGCATATTGTGAACCCTTTCTCGCTCAGTTTATGCTCTATTAACCACAGACATAATTTGTCTTCCATGTTGTAGTATGCAATGGCCACATCAGCATCTGTCCCGGCTTGCTTAGAATGGTCATTCAATACACCAGAACCTTGTTTTATGTCTTATCCCCAATATTCAAAACAGAACCCATGGAACAGTTTGTCTCGTGCTATCTTTCTGAAATCTGCAGGACATTCAGTGATCATAGGTAATATGCGGTCTGCATCTTCAGAAAGGAGTAAAGGCATGAAAAGATTGATGCAAGCGGTCTGTGAACTTACGGCATGACAGGCAAACTTATGTGGTTTATAGGCAAAATCACTCTGTTGCATTTCCTCCAGCAATGGTATTATCGGTTTATACATCATCGCTGGAATAGTTGTCTTTTTTGGGAAAAGGCATCATATTCATGCCCTCTATATAAACCTCTTTGCGTGGTGATGTATTTGCGCTTCCTGTCTATGATGTGGATATAAATGGCTTCCTGTTCAGAAGTTAAATTGTTCGGAAGATAGTATTTTACTCCATTTATTGTCTTTTCCATTTGCAAATTATTCTATTTCTATATTCATACAAGTACAACCGTATACATTGCTACCGCAAACAAGGCACTTTAAGGCTTGCGTGTTACGTTGATAATACGTGACTTAAAATTTCCAGACATACTCATAACAACCCGTTGGCGGAATTAAATTGGTAAAAAATTCACGGATAAAAAGTTGTACACATTGTTGATATTTAGCAAATTAAAGATGTCCTATCTTTTAATGGAAAGAATATCGTATGAACAACTTATCTGCAATATAAGTAAAATTTCTAAACATATGCAAGCAAGTTGCCGGAAATCTTTGACCTTACTAAGGCAAGTGTCCATGACATCCATTTCCTGAAGGATGTGAAGCTGAATTACAGCAACTGCACAATCATAGGCGACAAAGGGTATATAAGTGCTCGGGGGCGGTTGGATTTGTTTGAAACTGCCAACATCAGGTTGGAAGTGCCCCATACAGGAGCAATCAAAAAGACCGGAAACCGACATGTCCGGCTTTTGCCAAGGCAGAAGGAGGATTGAGACTATTTTCTCGCAACTCTGCGACCGATTCATGATTACAAGAATTTATGCGAAAGACACGGACAGATTGTTTACCCGAATTATCGGCAAAATTAGCGCACTTACAATCCTGCAATACATTAATTACAAAAACAACAAACCCGTTGGCAGAGTTAAATATGCACTATTTTAATTCCGCCAACAGGTTTTGTAACAGAAATATCCGATAAAAATTACAGTTATTGGTGTTTTGAACAGGAATTCAAAGAAATATGTTAGATCCACCAAAAGGTATGACAAGACACACCTTTTGAAAATTAGCAGTCACGTTACTGATATCTGTACCAATTTTAAATCAATAAACCAAATGCTGATTCACAAGGATGAATAAATAAACAGAACTATCCACTTTAGTCTTGAGATATCATTATTGTACTTTATGAGCAATGGAGCTTGCTTGATTTGAGAGGAGCAAGGCCAAAATGAATAGTTCCGTAAATAAATCACGGCGTTTTATACATATTTTCGGGGAAAACAATTACCTTTGTCTTAGGCAGTATGGCGGCTTGTCGCTCGCCGACACTGATGCGGCGGGAGGAAAGTCCGGGCAACACAGAGCATCATACTTCCTAACGGGAAGCCATCCGCGAGGGTAGAGATAATGTGACAGAAAACAACCGCCCCATTGTCAACGACTTCGGGGTAAGGGTGAAAAGGCGGGGTAAGAGCCCACCGGATGTGATGGTGACATTGCATGCCGCACATCTTATGAGTTGCAAGGCCAAGTATATCGGCATTTAAGGGTTGCTCGCCCATTGTCGAGGGGTAGGCTGCTAAAGCCCGGCGGCAACGTCGGGACAAGATAAATGACAAGCCGTGACGCAATATTTGCGTCACGACATAACCCGGCTTACAGCCATGCTGCCTTTTTTATTATAATATAACCAATGAACACCGGCAATAAGAAACATAGTCCGCTTATAGCAAGGCTGAGACGATATGGCATCAGGCTATGGTGGTATTGGACCGGAGGCGTGTGGAACGAAACCCAAAGCAATTGGCGAATTAATTTTGTTAAAACCGCCAACCTGTCAGTTCGCTCCATCCTTGATACAAACCTTCAGCAAAAGGCATCGGCCCTTACATTCAACACCATGCTGGCACTTGTCCCCACTCTCGCCATGTTATTTGCCATAGGGCGTGGATTCGGATTTCAGAACATAATCGAATCAGAAGTTTTCAACTTGATTCCGGTGCAACGCGATGAGTTGAGTAACGTTTTCACATTTGTAGATTCATACCTTGCCCAGTCGTCGGAAGGCATTTTTGTGGGCGTAGGAATACTATTCCTGCTATGGACGCTAATCAGCCTGCTGTCGAATGTGGAAGATGCTTTCAACCACATATGGGGCATCAATAAAAAACGTAACTTTTATCGCAAAGTTACCGATTACATATCCATCTTTTTCATCATCCCCATACTGATAATATGCACTAACGGAATCAAGCTGTTTGTCCTAACCATGTCATCCGACACATTCTTGTCGCCAGTGGTCGAAACGTTGCTTGATGTTGCACCCACCATTCTGACTTGGATGTCGTTCACACTCACATTCATGCTTATACCATACACGAAGGTAAAGTTCAAATATGCATTATTGTCGGGCTTCCTATGTGCCATCGTTTTTCAATTGATACAATGGCTTATGGTCAGCGGCCAGATTTATGTGTCGAAATACAATGCCATTTACGGCAGTTTCGCGTTGCTGCCTATACTGCTTATTTGGATTTATCTGTCGTGGCTCGTGTGCCTGTCGGGAGTGGTGCTAACATATTCATCACAAAACATTTTCCGGTTCAACTTCCGTGACAACATCAATGAAATATCACAACGCTACATGACTGATGTGACAATAGTCATACTCGCTATAATAGCCAAACGATTCAGCCAACAAAAACAGCCATATACGAAACTCGACATAACCGAACGTTATGAGATTCCCATCCGATTGGTTGGAACAGTCATCGACCATCTTGTAGATGTAAAGTTACTGTCAAGCGTGATAGGCAAAGATGACAGAGAAATCGCATACCAACCTGCATTCGACATTGAACATCTCACTCTGCGCTCGGCAAAGGAAAGATTACGGAATTCGGGCAAATCGGGATTCATTTCATCATTGCAAATCAAGTTTGAACCGACCATGCGCATTATACACAAAAGTTATGAAAACGCGGTCGATGACATATTAATCAAAAAACTGCCACTAAATTTTAACGAAAAAGAGATATGAAAGAAACAATTAACGCACAAGGCGCACCAGCAGCCATTGGTCCTTACAGTCATGCCGTAAAAGTTGGAAATCTTGTGTTTCTCTCGGGACAAGTAGGCATAAATCCCGCAACAGGAAACATCGAAGGCGACATAACGGCACAAACACGTCAAGCCATTGCCAACATTAAAGCCGTGTTGGCAACAGTGGGATGCACACTCGATAATGTTGTAAAAACGACCGTGTATCTTGGCGAAATGCACTTTTTCAATGCCATGAACGAAGTTTACGCATCAGAGTTTTGCGAGCCATATCCCGCCCGATCTGCAATTGCCGTAAAGGAACTTCCCAAACAGGCATTGGTGGAAATAGAAGTCATAGCCGCATTATAACACAAGCACCGACATGAAAATTTTGGCAACGATACTGGCTGCATTATGTTTCTCTTTATTGTCACAAGGTCAAGAACTGAAATTCAACAGCGATGGCACATTTAAAATAGTGCAATTCACCGACCTTCACATAAAGTGGCAGGATGCGCGGTCTGACACAGCCTTTTCTTGTATGCGTAACGTTGTCGAAGCCGAGCATCCCGACCTGATAGTCGTAACAGGCGACATAATCTACAGCACACCGACCAGAGAGAATTTCACCAACGTAATGAAGTTCATTTCACAATTCGAGGTGCCATTTGCCATAGTTTTTGGCAATCACGACCGCCAATTCGGAATGACCAATACCGAATTGCTTGCAATCGCCCAAAAAATTCCATACTGCGTAGCGACAGATGTCGGTGGAGTTTCGGGCGATGGCAATTATACGCTTGAAATAATAGGCAATGACAATCATAATGACGAAGCTATCTTGTATTTTTTCGACTCGCACGAGAATTCACAACTTGTCGACAAAGGAGTTGATGGATACGCTTATATTTGTCGCGACCAAATCGACTGGTATGTCAACACAAGCAAAGCTTATACCGCACAAAATGACGACACTCCAATACCATCATTGGCATTCTTCCACATCCCGTTACCCGAATACAATCAGGCTGCAAGTGATGAATCTTCCACACTATATGGAATCAGGCGTGAAAAGGCTTGTTCACCCAAGCTCAATACAGGTATGTTTGCCGCAATGAAAGAACAAGGTGACATTATCGGTGTTTTTGTCGGCCACGACCATGACAACGATTATGCCGTAAACTGGTATGGCTTGCTGTTGGCTTACGGGCGTTTCTCTGGCGGCCCAACCGAATACACACACCTTCCAAATGGAGCCCGTATCATTATCCTGACAGAAAATGCACGTACCATTAACACTTACATTCGTCTATCGAACGGTAACACTGAACAACATACTTCATTCCCTCGAGATTATATACCAGGATAAAACTCATTACAAACTAACAACTAAATTTATAAAATGAGAACTATATTATCTGCTCTGCTACTCGCTATGGCAATAATAACTAATGCAATGGCAGAAACGACCGACACTGTAGAAACCTATAATCCACAAGTACCATTGCTAATTGGCAATAACGACAATGTACTTATATACGTCAAAATAAATTCCATGGGTGGAAAACACATCGACAATATAGTGCTACAGTTCGACACTACCATTACCGACCTGTCACAAATCAACCGAGTAACTCTGTATTATAGTGGAGTGGAAGCGCATCACCGCACCGGCAAAGAGCATTTCAAACCCACCGATGATTATATCAACAACAGAGGCAACGCAATAAACAGTTTTTCAAAATTGCTCGACCAAGAAGCTGTTGCAGCAGCACGCCTTACGCTTAATGCCGACATATCGTTACTCGACGGTGACAATTATCTGTGGATAAGCCTCGCACTTGCTGATGATGCTTCACTGTTAACACGTATTTCGGCTCATGTTGCCAGTGTCAGTATCGATGGACAAGAAACCACGATAGTCGATCGCACTATAAATCCAGAACCACGACGTACAGCCGTAGCAGTACGTCGTGCAGGAGATACAAATATTGCCGCATACCGCATACCCGGACTTTGTACTACACGGCGCGGGACTCTACTTGCCGTATATGACGTTCGCCACAATAACAGCAGCGATTTACAGCAACGCATAGACGTTGGACTAAGCCGCAGCACCGATGGCGGTCGGACTTGGGAAAGAATGATCATACCACTGACCTTTCATGGAGTAGGTGGACTGCCCGATGCTCAGAATGGCGTAGGCGACCCGTGCATACTTTATGACGACATCAATGATGTGGTATGGATTGCAGCCCTATGGTGTCATGGAATGGGCAACCAAATGGCATGGCAAGGCTCCCAGCAAGGGCTCGAAATAGGAGAAACAGGGCAACTTGTACTTACCCATAGCACCGATGACGGGCGCACATGGTCGCAACCCAACAATATCACTCGCATGGTGAAAGACCCATCTTGGCGTCTGTTGTTGCAAGGACCGGGACGTGGCATTACAATGCGCAACGGCACTCTTGTTTTCCCCATTCAGTACATAGCTTCCGACAATATACCGTCAGCAGGAATCATGTACAGCAAAGACAAGGGTGAAACTTGGACTATTACAAACGCAGCAAGGACAAATACAACCGAAGCCCAAGTAGCGGAATTGCCGGACGGGACACTCATGCTAAACATGCGCGACAACCGCAAGGGAAGTCGCGCCATAAGTACTACCACCGACTTGGGTATAACTTGGAGCGAGCACCCATCGTCGCGTAAAGCATTGCGCGAGCCAGTATGTATGGCAAGCCTCATAAGTGTAATGGCCGACAACAACGATACAGGTCGCAACCTTATGTTATTTTCCAATCCCGACCATGACAGCAAGCGTAAAAACATAACCATCAAGCTAAGCACTGATGACGGCTTGACGTGGCCCGAAACACAACAGGTTTTACTTGATGAAGATACGGGATGGGGATATTCGTGCCTGACCATGGTTGACAAAAATCATGTAGGTATCTTATATGAAAGCAGTGTCGCCAATATTACTTTTCAGGTAATCCCTATTGATGACTTACTGAAATAAGCAATCTATCATCATCTTTCAAATAAATAACCAAGGGCTATTTACCATTAAATGCCCTTGGTTATTATTATAATAAAGCTTAACTCACTTCCTAATCCACATCTCACACCTTTACATTTTCCGCTCTCTTCGTCTTTACCAACCGTTTAATCCATAAGTAATAGCCGGTAAGGGGCAAGGTTGCGCCAAACAGTGATGCAAGAAACCACAAAACACGAGTAACTATGCCACCAAAAGAGCCAGTATGGACCGAAAATATCCATCCTCGTATTTTGCTCGATGACGGAAGCTCGTCATATGCGACATATTCAACAATTTCACCTGTACGAGGATTAAACTTGTAATTATCCGAACCTCGTGTATTGCCATAGTGATTATTTGCAACCGTTGCCAAGCCGTTGCTTATACTTATGCTTATATTCGAAGGATTTTTAACAGCTAATGTGTCATATACCTTTTGCCATTGAATATATTTATTGTCCACTATCATTTGCCGTTCACCCTGGCCACTGTTTCGGTGTCCACTGTTTCCTTGTTGCGATGTTTCTACACCAAACACCTTATAAAACCCCGTGCGATACCAGTCGAACGACCATGTAAGCCCGGTCAAGGCCATTATCAAAAGCAACAATACCACATACATTCCACCAGCCACATGCAGCCCGTAGCATAATCGCTGCCATCCGTTACGGAAACTAATCTTAAGTCTCTTTTTCAACAAATACATCGTTCGCGGCCACCATACCACAATACCTGTAATGAGAACTATGACAAACAACAGCGTACTCACTCCTACGATAAGTTTTCCCCAGAAGATTCCATCCCCATCAGGCCGACTACCGAGCAACCACCGATGTAAACTGAACATGGTTGCAAAAAACGCAGGACGCTCATACCGCCCTTTTATTTCTCCGGTATATGGATCGATAAAAAGTGATGCACGGCGAGGTTTGGACAAAGCAACTTGATAAGTCCTTTCATTCTCCGGAAATATTGTTATTCCCTGCACTACTACCCCATCGGGCAAAGCAGCCTCTGCTCGTATTGCTATTTCATCCAATGGCAACGGCTTATCACCTACCGTTTCGACACAATACAGCGATGGATTAAGACACTGTGTCACTTCTCGTTCAAACACCAGCATGGCACCCGAAAAGCATATCAGCGTGATGATGATGCCGAAA
>CAYNBZ010000060.1:0-11272 GCA_964395975.1 uncultured Muribaculaceae bacterium
TTATTATTATTATTATTATTATTATTTGTTCCCAACAACATCGCCACCCCTGCCTTTTACATGTGAAGCGATGAAGTGTGGCGTGTGTCTTGACTGTTACGGGGAATTTATTTTCTATTTAGAGGAAAAATAAACTAATTTTGCAGTATAAACTAACTTTGCCTATTTATTACATCATCGGTTACAGTATTTCTGGGGGATAAAAAAGAAACGCTATGTTCATCTCACGGTAATGAAGTGTAGAAAACTTTAGGCTGGTTTGAGATTCTTGAAGAGAATTATTCGCAGGGTGTTGCTGTTTCCATTTTCGAGAATACATAAGCAAGGTGGTGAAAACATGTCCCGCAATTCAATACCAATCTAAAATTCATTCGAATGGAATTTGTAGAGAATACTAAACAAACCATATATATGGTACGTTATTTAATTTTGGCAGTTACAATGGCAGTAACTCTGCCAATGAAAATGTACGGACAGCAGACGGATTGTGATTCCTTATCCGTAAGTAGTGGAAGCGTAGAAAACTATGAATTCAAGTGGCAGCAAACGATTCTACCGGCATCTTTAATCGGGCTTGGTGCGGTTGCGCTTGCTCCAAGTTTCATTAAAAACGGTAGCCATTATGTCACAAACAGCGTGATAGATATAAGAGGGAATAACAAACGACTTGTGTTTGATGATTATGTCCAGTATCTACCTGTTGCCAGTTCTTTGATATTAGGTTGCGTTGGTGTTGAAGCGAGACATTCATTCCGAGATAGAGCTTTTATTATTGCTACTTCCTATGCAACGCTGGCAATTCTTACGAGAATCCCGAAATTTTGCATTGACGAAAAAAGACCGGAGTCTGCAGGACATAATTCTTTTCCTTCGGGGCATACTGCAACCGCTTTTATGGGAGCAGAACTGGTACGGATAGAATACGGAGGTTGGTATGGTACCGGTGCCTATATCATTGCAACCGGAATAGGATTCATGCGAATGTACAACGGTAGGCACTGGCTTCATGATGTAGTAGCAGGTGCCGGAGTTGGCATATTGAGTGCACGGGTTGGTGAATGGAGTTGTCAGTTGTGGCAAAAAATATTTCAAAAAAAAGAAAAGATAGAAAATAACCTTGTTTTTACACCGGTAGCTGTTCCGGTGAATGGTGGATATTACGGTTTCTCTATGGGATGTTACTTTTAATTGCTGCATCCTTCAGCTTGGCAGCACAAAGTGCTTTGCATAACATTTGTGAAAACACTATTTTTGTAAAAGTTTTAACACCATATTGCCGACCAAATGAATTTTATAGAAACGAGGGATGTCGTTAAGCAGTATGATGGGCATCTTGCCCTTGACAAAGTGTCGATAAATGTGCCACAAGGGTGCGTGTTTGGCTTGTTGGGACCGAATGGGGCGGGAAAAACGTCGTTAATTCGTATCTTGAACATGATTACCCGTGCCGATAGTGGCGAGGTGCTTTTCAATGGTCATCAGCTTAGAGAAAGTGATGTAGCCAGCATTGGTTATCTGCCCGAGGAACGCGGATTGTACCGTAAGATGAAAGTTGCTGATCACATTTTGTATGTGGCTCAACTGCGAGGCATGGATCGGCATGTTGCGCGTATTACTATGTCTGAATGGTTGGAACGCTTTGACCTTACCAAATGGGCCAACAGGAAAATCGAAACATTATCGAAAGGAATGGCTCAGAAGGTGCAATTCATCAACACAGTCATTCACGCTCCTAAGCTATTGATATTCGATGAGCCGTTTTCGGGTTTCGACCCCGTAAATACCGAGTTGTTGAAAAAGGAAATATTGCACTTGCGCGATGAGGGTGCGACCATTATATTCTCCACTCACAACATGGGATCGGTCGAAGAGATGTGCGAGGAGATAGCTCTTATCAACCATGCACGAGTGGTGTTGAGTGGTAAGGTACATGAGATACGTCATCGTTTCAGCAAGAAACTTTACCGTGTTGGCATTTTAAACACCATGCAGCTTGAGCCGGTGGAAAATCTTTTTGGCATAGAACGAATTCAGCCGTCTCCGTTTGACGGAGTGTCGGCCGACATTCGCCTTTCACCTGATGCTGTGCTGCGCGATGCCGTGGCATATCTCAACGAACGATACACATTGACAACATTTCAAGAGTTGTTGCCAAGTATGAATGATATTTTCATAGAAACGGTTTCGGATAACGTAAACACTGTGGTACAATGAACAATCTCAAACGAATATCCATAATAGCACGTCATGAATTTTTGGCCATAGTAGGTAAAAAGTCATTCATAATAATGACTATCCTCATTCCGCTCATTGGCTTGGCTTGCATGGGATTGCCATTATTGATGATGCAATTCAACAAGGGTGACATTGAAACTGTTGCCATCGTTGACGAGAGTGGCAAGTATGCCAGAGTCTTTACAGACAATGAAGAGTTCTGTTTCCAAGATATAACACCGATTGGCACCGACGGGCTGAGGGAGTTTTATGAACAACAGAAAAATCTGTATGCCGTGATAGTAATTCCGGCCGGTGTAGATAGTTTGCATAAGGTAACAGTGTATTCGCGCAATGCTGTTCGGATGGGCTTGCAAAGTTACATAACGCAAAGCCTGGACGATGCGCTGACTTCAACTCGAATCGAGTCATACGGCATTCCACAACTTGGCGAGATAATAAGCAACAGTAAGGTCGAAGTGAGCCTAAATTGCATCAAGTGGGACGAACATGGTAATGAATCACAGTCGAATGCCGACCTAATCAGTTTAATCGGCATGGCGTTGGCGCTCCTTACGTATATGTTTGTAATGATGTATGGGGCTACGATTCTTTCGAGTGTAATCGAAGAGAAGACTAACCGCATCATCGAGGTGATGGTAAGTTGTTGTCGCCCGATAGAGTTACTTTTGGGCAAAATCATAGGTGTTGGTATGACCGGTATCGTGCAGATTGCCATTTGGTGTATATTCCTTGGTGTCATTTCGATTGTTTTTGGCATTGGCAATATGATTTCCAATCCCGAATTGCTTGCCGAATCTTCGTCGGCCGGTGATTTCGATATTGACATAAATTCTGTTTTGCAGTCGATATCATCTATTAACCTGACGGAAATTCTCACATGTTTCGTGCTGTATTTTATCGGCGGCTACCTGCTTTACGGGTCTATGTTTGCGGCTGCCGGCTCGACCGTTGACCAGCCTAACGAGGGTAGCCATGCCACTATGCCACTGACGATGTTCCTCATATTTGCGCTGTGGGCAGGATTGGCTTGTGCGAATAATCCTAATGGGCAATTGGCATGGTGGTGTTCGATGATACCATTTACGTCACCCGTAGTGATGATGGTGCGTTTGCCCTATGATGTGGCATTTTGGGAAGTGTCACTAAGCATTGCTATTTTGTTCGGCTCGGCACTTGGCATTGCCACTTTAGCTGCCAAGATTTACCGAAAGGGCATTTTGCTTTATGGTAAAAAATTCTCATGGAAAAACATTACCATGTGGATTAAGTGATAGGTGGTATGTCCCCTTCATTGGGCTTGGCAGCCAGATAGGCAAGGAATTGGCTGTCATTGTAGATAGGTGTGAGCGGCATGAATCCTGAAATAAGTTTGTGGTCGTCGATTACCGGTGCGTTGGTGTAAAAGTTGTGGTGCATAAACGCAGCGAGTTCTTCATGTGACTTGAAGTATGTCACACGGAAGGTGGCTGATGTGCCGCCTTCTTGTATGATACGGTCGGCTATGAATGATGATACAACACCCATAGTCATACGCAAATTCAGTTCCACGCATGGATTTAATCGTATAGTGCCATTATCGTTGTAAACCATCATGTCGATGCCTAAATATCCTTCATAGTATGGTGTGATGATGTCGGACAGAATTGCACACAAAGCATCGCTAACGATGGTAAGTAGATGTGCGTTTGAGGCACCCAACTGTGAAATTATGGTATGTTCAAGTGTAGCCTGTGTGGCCACAATGCTGCTGTCGTAGGAGCAATGATTGTCGTTGACAAACACTGAATAACCTGCAAACGAGGTTTTTCCCTCGGTGCATTGGAATTCCATTGCAAAATCAAGTACCTTGTCAAACGGTTGCTCGCACATTATAGAGCCCTGACGGTTGATGATTCCTTGTGCCCAAGTGGCAAAACTGCGGCAGTCGGCATTGAGTACCCGATAGATGCCTTTTCCGCTTCCTGACCAAGGTGCTTTTATGTAGCAACAGGGGTGGGCAGCGTTAAAATGACGTATTTCGGCTACGTTATTCACCTCAATGGGAATTGGTGAAAAATTGATGCCGGTCACGTCTTTTAGCCTTTGATGTATGATTATCGAAGTGCGGCGGTGCGACAGTTGCTGAATTTTCAACATGTTTTCTCGCGATGGCAAGTCTTCGCAAGGTATGCCGACATTGAGCAGGCGTTGCCGCAGGTCGAGATCCCAACCCCAAGGGTGGTATCTGCTATGACGGCATTGCAGCCTGTTGATGCTTATGGCATTGGCTTTCATGCCGACCAATTGCTCCATCTGACCAAGCCAATGGTTGTCATCACTTGTGTTTTGCGATAGGATATCTGCTCCCTTCAGGCAGTACCATGCGGGAAGCATCTGCAAGTCGCGTCGCAACAGTTGTGCTCGTGGCGGGGCAGTGTATCCTTCATTGCCATACGCGAGTGCCAAGTCATGTTCGGGGTTGAATATGTAAGTTGAAGTTTCGTTGGCGGTCATAGCATGGATTGTTATAAACTTGTCTACAGTAAGTATGAAGTTGAGAAGAGTTCAAACAACCATTGAACGTGTATGGTATGCTTGTTATGTGAACTGTGTGGTTTTGGAGTGGTCATCGGTCGAATCTTATTGAGTCGAGGGCATCCTTGATAAGTAAAAGTTGGTTGCGAATCGTGCGTAGGCGGTCGATGACTTCGATGCGTTTTGACACATTGTTACGGTTACGGTTGATTTCAGCCCGTGCAGCCTCTATTTTCATGCCCTTTTCTTTCACCAAATAATAAACGAGCCTTACGTTCTCGATGTCTTTCGGAGTGTAGTAGCGCGTGTTTCCATCGCTGCGCTTCGGGCGTATGATATTAAATTCATGTTCCCAATAACGCAAGGTAGATAGTGGGATGTGTAACAATTCAGCTACTTCGCCTATCTTGTAGTATTTTTTATTCAGAGGGTCGTTGGGCATTTCGTTATGCTTCTCTTGCAAAATTAATGCAGTGGGAGAGCAAATACAAATTGATTTCAGACAAATTAAATTGATATCATAAAAAAAGCAGGTGGAAAACACCTGCTTCTTCGTTTTGCTTGGAGCGGTAAACGAGGCTCGAACTCGCGACCTGAAGCTTGGGAAGCTTCCACTCTACCAACTGAGCTATTACCGCAATGTCACTTTCACCGCTCGTGGTGAGCATATGTAAAAGCGGTGCAAATATAGTGAGTTTCTGGCTTTGTTGCAAAATTTTTAGTATTTAATTATGTGCTGTGGGCATGTTTTTCGTTTTTCTTCGATTCTGATGACGAGTTAAATTATCATTTCGGAAGGATACGGGCATTGTGGTAGGTCGGGACATGGATGCCATGCCTGCCCGTTTGGAGTGTCTGCCCGGCGACGTTTCTTTTCCTTCCATATTTCACGTTGAATTTCATTTTCCACGCGATAGATGTTCATCACTTGGTCGGGGGTTAAAATCTTTGCAAATTCTACGATGTACTTCTTCTGCAATTCTATCACTTGTGCATCTATGTCGAGGTGTTCTATCATCACGTTGCTTGCTTCAGTTGCAGTTTCAGGTTTGTATCGGCGACTGTATTTTCGTGATTTGAATATGGCATCGAGTCCATTCAAGTAGTTCTGGTAAATAGGTATCAAAAGCTCTGTCTGCTCGTTCGAGAGTTTTAGTTTATCCTGCATCATCTTCATTTTGGCATTGAATAGCAGTTCGGCTTGGGTCTTGTCAAGTTTTTGATGCTCTTGGGCTTGTAGCCCGGGTATGGCAAATACCAACATCAAAAGAATTGCGAGCAACGATGTTATGTAGGCATGTTTCATATTGCTAAGTTGTTGTTTTTGCAAGGAGAAAAAGTAAGGTCTATTAGTCATTTTCATCATAGTTGTCAGACGGTATGTAGTCGAATGAATAGTAGTCGATGGCTGCGAGTTCGTCGTTACTCAGTCCCGACAGTACATCATTAAGTGACAAACTGTGAGCAATGGTTTCGGCTGTTATCATATTTGCCGAGTTGTTGCTTCCCTTGCCGGGCAGGAATGGGAAAAGTGCCACAGCTGCAAGTATTGCTGCGGCCATT
Source organism: uncultured Muribaculaceae bacterium (assembly GCA_964395975.1). GTDB lineage: Bacteria > Bacteroidota > Bacteroidia > Bacteroidales > Muribaculaceae > Avimuribaculum. Next base: position 6,316 of record CAYNBZ010000060.1, read on the forward strand.
GTGGCGGCAAGGCTTGTGTGGCGCATGAAACGCCTTTTCTGGAGCATTGCAGTTGATGCCTGTCCTGCGAGGGCTCGATTGGCGCATTGTTCGACAAGGCTGTCGACATACCCTTTGGTTTCCATGTATGGCAATTGTTTGCCTATGGTTTCAAAGTCGGCTTTCATAATGAATTTTCTTTTAAATAATTCTTTATTCTCGATACCGCGAAGTGATAGTTGGTCTTGAGCGTATTTACATTTTTGCCTGTGACCTTGGCTATATCTTCATAGGGCATTTCGTCATAATATCTCAAGTTAAAGGCAAGCCGCTGTTGCGTAGGCAACTGCAATAAAGCCTTTTGAAAAAGTATTTCGGCTGCGTTGGCATCCACTCCGGCTTCGTCCTCAAGCTTCTCGACGAGTGTTTCACCAAGGCTGTCGATCGATCGGAATAATCCGGTTCGGCGGCGCAACAGCCGAAGTGCTTCATTGGTGGCTATGCGGTAAACCCATGTACTTAAAGAACTTTTTTGCTCAAACTTGTCGATTCCGGCAAGGATGTTGATTGCAGTTTCCTGCATGACATCTTCGGCATCTTCGTGACCAACAACGATGCGTCGTATGTGCCAGTATAGCCTTGTGCCGTATTTTGCAAGCAGAAGCCGGTAAGCACGGTCGCGGTCGCGTGGCGATTTCAGCATCGCTACTAATTGGTCGTCATCGATTGATTGTGCCACAAGTCCTTGTTGTTTACGTTTATTTGATGCTAAAAGAGGAGTAAAGTTAAAACGTTAAATGTTAAAAACAGGTATTAACATTATGGTGAAAGTGTTATTATCGGGCATCGATTTTAGGCGGATTTATGAAATTGTAAAGAGCCTCGGCAGGGTTCCCCTTTTTCATGAATGATTCTCCGATTATGAATCCCGAGTAGCCGATTGTACGTAAGCGGTGTAAATCTTTATGCGAGCAGATGCCACTCATCGATACTTTGGTCACTTGGGCAGGCAGTCGCGGTATCATATTGTATGAAATGTCAAGATTGGTGGACTGTGTTGGCAGATTGCGGTTGTTTACACCAATCATGTCGATACTGGTCGGTATCTTGCTTATTTCACTTGAAGTGCCAACGGTGAGCAGCACTTCCATTCCGAAGTGATGTGCGACTGCTGTCATTGCCTCGATTTCTTCTGTCGTCAGTATTGCTGCTACGAGCATAACGGCATCGGCACCGAAAACGTATGATTCGAGTATTTGGTAATTATCGACGATTAAATCGGTGCGCAGAATGGGTATATGTACCACGTTGCGCGCAACGGCAAGGTCGGATATGGAGCCGGCATTGAAGCGTGTGTCGGTGGCTACTGCCACTGCTGCCGCTCCGCATGATTCGTATCCTCGCAGCACTGTGGCTGCATCGGCTTGCGGGTTGAGATTGGCACGAAATGGTGATCTTCGTTTGAATTCGGCAATCACACCGTTGTAATTGCCTTTTATCGCTCCCGATAGCGACAGTGGTGTGCGTCGTAACCGTCGCGCGATGTCGAACATCTGCGGCTCGCTCACCATTAGCTTCATGGCTTTTACTTCGGAGCGTTTGTTCTCGATAGTCTGGGCAAGATAGTCTTCCATCTTCGATAATGTGTTTCTCTCGTAATATGAAGAGAATTTGTGTATGCAAATATAGCAATCAAATCCTATATAGCCGTATGTAATTTGCAATTATCGAGAATGGAAAAGCCTGTGTGGAGCTAAATTTCAAACATTCGGCTGCGAGCAAGCATACAGGCTCCGATTATGCCGGCTTTTCCCTTTAGTTTTGAAGTGGCAATGACCGAATCCTTGTTTACCAAGTTGAGCGAATATTTGCGTATTGCCGACTTGATAGGCTCGGTCAGGTAATCTTCGGCGAGCGACAATGTGCCTCCGATAATCACTAGTTCGGGGTTGAATATGTTGATAAGTGAAGCAATGTGCTTTCCCAACTTTTGCCCCATTTCTTCCAATATTTCGATGCACAGTGGGTCTTCTTTGTTTATGGCATCGATCATTTCGTCAAGTGTGATTTGTTCGCTGGCGGCTATGTTTTTCGATAATATAGAAGTTTCGCCGGCGGCTATTCTTTCAAGCAGGATTCGGTGCAAGGCACGTCCTGATGCTTCGGTTTCGAGGCATCCTTTTTTGCCGCAGTGACATAAGATTTCGTTGTCGAAGGCATTGATGTGTCCAAATTCGCCGGCAAATCCTGATTTGCCGCAGTATATTTTCCCATCTATAACTATGCCTATGCCTAATCCCCAACTGGCATTGACAAAGATTATGTCTCTCTCTCCGTTGACGCACCCTTTCATATATTCTCCGTATGTCAGTGCGCGTGTGTCGTTGTCGATACACACCGAGTATCCTATTCTCTCGGTCAAAACTTCACTAAGCGGCAATTCCGAGAAGTTGAATATGCTGAAGCTGTAGCCCGACTCGGGATTAATGCGACCCGGTATATCAACACAAATGTTTAATATCTTGCTGTGGTCGATGTTGAGGCGTGCAATGTGCTCACTCACGATGTTACACAAATCGTCGAGGGCTTGCGGTGTGCTTTCGAAATTATATGGAATACCGGTCTTGTGATATATCAGGTCGCCTTTGAAGTTTATCATGCCTATGTCGAGATAGAATCGTCCGATATCGACACCTATAAAATATCCGGATTCGGGGTTTAACCCGTACAATATCGGGTGACGCCCTCCTGATGACTCCAATTTGCCATAGTCGTTGATATAACCATCTTCACTCATTTCGCCGATGAATTTAGTGACAGTAGGAATACTCAAATTAAGCTCTTTGGCAAGTTCTGATATGGTCGAGCAGCCGTTGTATATGTAATGGGTAATTATTTTTTTCTTCAAGAGCGCATTTTTTGAACCCTTTTCTATTTCTTTTTTGAACAGCGTTTGGGGCATAGCGTTTGGTATTTATGTTGTTAGTTTCACAAAAATAATAAATAATTGGCCTGTTGCAATAAAAAAAGAGCCAATTAACGAGTGTTAATAATTAGCACTTGGGTTAATTTTCACATTAAGTAACCTAATAAGTTAAAAATATAATCTTTAATAATAAAAGTCTTTATTAATATTTGGTTATGAAAATGAATATATTTATATTTGTAACGATAGCAAATAAAAATAGATATATACATGAAAGAAAACGGTCGAAGAGATTTCATAAAGAAGGCAACCATGGCTGCTGCTTCTCTTGTGGTGACACCGTCGATAGTTAATGCTACACGATTGCCTGCGAATGAATCGGAAAATGATATTTCGTGGGAGAGTGGATCGGTTTCTGCCGGCGGGTTGATTGTGCAGAAGAATAACGGATTGCGCATTACCGGTACATTCCTTGACGAAATTTCTCATGACATTCCTCATCAAAATTGGGGCGTAAAGGAGTGGGAACAAGACTTCAGGTATATGAAAGCCATAGGCATAGACACGGTGATACTCATTCGTTCGGGTTACCGTAAGTTTATCGCATATCCATCCAGATATTTGCTCGGCAAAGGGTGTTATCATCCATCGGTCGATTTGGTGGAGATGTTTCTCTCGCTTGCCGATCGATATGGGATGAAATTTTACTTTGGACTTTACGACTCTGGCCGCTATTGGGATACCGGTGATTTGAGTTGGGAAATTGAGGATAACAAATATGTTATTGATGAGGTATGGCAGCGTTACGGTACTCGCTACAAGAGTTTTGGCGGGTGGTATATAAGTGGGGAGATAAGCCGTGCCACAAAGGGGGCAATTTCGGCATTTCATGCCATGGGCAAGCAGTGCAAGGATGTTTCGGGAGGGTTGCCCACTTTCATATCTCCGTGGATCGACGGCAAGAAAGCTGTGATGGCCGGTAGTGGGGCATTGACCAAAAGCGATGCCGTGTCGGTGCAACAGCACGAAGCGGAATGGAACGAGATTTTCGACGGGATTCACGATGTTGTAGATGCATGTGCTTTCCAAGACGGCCATATAGATTATGACGAACTCGATGCGTTCTTTGCCGTAAACAAGAAACTTGCCGACCGTTATGGGATGCAGTGCTGGACTAATGCCGAGTCGTTTGACCGTGACATGCCTATCAATTTCTTGCCAATAAAATTTGACAAGTTGCGGCTGAAACTCGAAGCTGCCAAGCGTGCAGGGTATGACAAGGCCATAACGTTCGAATTCTCTCACTTTATGAGTCCGCAGTCAACTTATTTGCAGGCGGGTCACCTATATAATCGTTATAAAGAATATTTCGACATCGATTGATATGAATGATTTGAAACAAAATATAAATTTTGGATATTTGTTGTGGCTGTCGGTAGTAGCTGCGTTGGGTGGTTTCCTGTTTGGATACGACACTGCGGTAATATCGGGTACGGTATCGCAGGTAACCACACAATTCTCGCTCGATGAATTGCAGGTAGGATGGTTTGTCGGTTGTGCGCTCATTGGTTCAATTGTCGGTGTGGTCTTTGCCGGAAAGATGAGCGACCGGTTAGGCAGAAAAATCACTCTGCTCACGGCGGCATTGTTCTTTTTTGTTTCAGGTATCGGATGTGCATTTTCTCCATCTTTCTCCATGCTTGTTGTGGCAAGAATGCTGGGTGGAATAGGTATCGGCGTAGTGTCAATAGTGTCTCCGTTATATATATCCGAAATATCTGCGGCTCATTATAGGGGTCAACTCGTGTCGCTTTACCAATTGGCTGTGACGGTTGGCTTTCTTGGGGCTTATCTTGCTAATTACTGGTTGTTGCACTTTTCACTTAGCGGTGTTGCATTTGGTATTGAGTGGTTGCATCGCATTTTTGTATCGGAGGTTTGGCGTGGTATGCTCGGTTTGTCGAGCATACCCGCCATTTTGCTTTTTATCTTTGTATATTAACGTAAGTTCGACGAATTGTAAATGCTTAAGGAATTGGTGATTAGCGAAAA
>CAYNBZ010000061.1:0-11224 GCA_964395975.1 uncultured Muribaculaceae bacterium
AACGGCAGGTACGTGTCGATGGACCTTTCCGTAACGGATGAAGACTACGGATGCTGCAGGGCGGGGCTTTACGACCTCGAAACCGGGGAGCTGACCATGGAGCCGCTGGACGAAGAACGCTTCATGGACCCGGATGACCTGAAGTTAATGTGTACTTCCGCCGTTTCTGACGACGGGACGATACTGTGCTACTTGGGTAATGATATGAATGAATACCGTCAGGCCTACATCTGGTACCCCGGCGAGGAGAAGCCTGTGAAGATATCCGAAAGATACCCTGACCTGACGGATATGGCACGGTTTGACGAGACGTCAAGCGGTATCCTTGGCATCAACACGCCGGTTGACATCACCCCTGACGGCAAGCGCATGATAGGCGTTGCGTATGCTGCTGATGACGAAACCCAGACAATATCCGTGGTTACCTACGTGATTGATTTTGATGGTGATGACGGTGACGGCTCCTCCGGCATAAGCGGCGTGACGGTCGACGGTGACGACACCGAGGTAGCGCGCTACACGCTCGACGGCATTCGCATAAGCTCACCTGTGAAGGGTGTCAACATAGTGAAGAAGGCCGATGGCAGCACCGTCAAGGTGATGGTGAAGTAACCCCCGACACACACGCAAGGCATCTACTGCCTTGGGCGTGTCCGACACTGAAAGAGGCCGACCCAAAAGAGATTTTGAAGTCGGCCTCTTGCTGTTTCTAAACACACAATATTGAGGGCGACCCTTACTGTCTTTATTGACTTTTGGGTCACCCTCCAAATATGTGACAAATAAAAAGAATAAGAATTATTGCTTGCCGGAAGTTGCCACAGAAGAATCTATTTTACGAACTAAACCTTGTAGAACTGCCCCCGGACCAAGTTCAACGACTTCGGTAAGTCCATCTTTGACCATGTTTTGAATAATTTGTGTCCATTTCACCGGAGCTGTCAATTGGGCAATCAAGTTATTTTTTATTTCTGATGGGGTGGTATGTGGCAGGGCATCAACATTTTGATAAATAGGGCATATTGGAGTATTAAAAACAGTCTCGTTTATTGCCTTGGCCAATTCATCATGAGCGGGTTGCATAAGTGGCGAATGGAATGCACCGCCAACTTTTAGCTTCAAAGCCCTTTTGGCACCGGCTTCGAGCATTTTCGGACATGCGGCATCGATGCCTGCTACTGTACCAGATATTACTACCTGCCCCGGACAGTTATAATTGGCCGGAGCCACGATGTCGTCAATAGATGCACATATTTTTTCAACCGTTTCGTTCGGGAGAGCCAATACGGCTGCCATCGTTGAAGGAGTTACTTCACATGCTTTTTGCATTGCCATTGCACGAGTGGCAACAAGTTTCAAACCATCCTCGAATGATAATGCTCCAGCAGCAACTAAAGCAGAAAATTCACCCAATGAATGTCCTGCTACCATGTCGGGATTAAATTCATTATCAAGAGTTTTAGCCAGAATAACAGAATGCAGGAAAATAGCCGGTTGGGTAACTTTTGTCTGCTTCAACTCGTCTTCAGTTCCGGAGAACATAATATCAGTGATACGAAACCCCAGTATTTCGTTGGCTTTTTCAAATAATTCATGAGCTAAAGCGTTTTGTTCATATAAATCTTTGCCCATTCCTACGAATTGTGCCCCTTGACCGGGGAATACAAATGCTTTCATGTTCAATTAATTGTATATTAAGTTGTACTAATATGGGCACAAAGGTAATTATTTTTAACGTCAAATTATAATTATAGTGTTCAAAAAAACTCATATATTTGCATTGAATATTTACGCATAAATAAATTTGGATTATGACAGCGATCATGTTGTGTACTATCCCTTTACTTTTCGGAACAGTGGGAACAACAGAAGTAATCATCATTGCTATTGTAATTTTATTATTGTTTGGAGGAAAGAAAATCCCTGAATTAATGAAAGGTCTGGGGAGAGGTATAAGAAGTTTCAAACAAGGTATGAATGAAGTAACCGATGAAATAAACAAATCGGCAGAGGATGAACGTCCACAAGCAAATGAGGATTCAGAAAGGAAAAAACAATAGACCTTAATCAGTAAAATATATTTGTCAAAGCAGGGAAATCAACAGTCTGAAATGACATTTTGGGATCATCTCGATGTTCTACGCAAAGTGTTGTTTAAAATCGCAATCGTAATTCTCATTTTCACGATTGTGTTTTTTGTATTCATGCCCACTATTTTTGATGAAGTAATATTGGCTCCATGCAGGAGTGATTTTTGGCTTTACAGACTCTTTCAAAAGATAACGGCTGCTTTCCCATTTCTACCTCAATTTACGACAGAAGGGTATAATGTAAAATTGATAAACATTCAATTGTCCTCGCAACTATTTATTCATATGAGTTCGTCATTTTGGATGGCAATTGTATTTTCTTTCCCTGTGATTTTGTATTTTATATGGGACTTCATCAGACCTGCATTATATGCGAATGAAGTCAGGGGCATTCGCCGGGCATTTATATTTGGTAATGTGATGTTTTTTATTGGGTTAGCAGTGGGATATTTACTTGTTTTCCCAATTACGTTGCGTTTTTTGGCCGACTATCAATTGAGCGAACTCATACCAAATCAAATTTCGCTTGATTCATATATGCATACATTCTTGTCGATGATTTTCATATTGGGAGCAGTGTTTGAAATGCCATTATTAGCTTGGATGCTTGGAGCACTCGGTATATTGCACAGAGATTTTTTCAAACGTTATCGTAAACATGCCATAGTAATATTGCTCACAGTGGCAGCTATAATAACACCGACAAGCGACCCATTCACATTGACAATAGTATTTCTACCATTATATTTACTTTATGAAATAAGTGCGTTGTTCGTTAAGAAAAAAGCAATTGTATATGAAGAAAGTAAAAATATGGATTGAATGCGCCAGATTGCGCACATTACCGGTATCTGTTGCCGGAGTTGTTGTTGCATGTGGATTGGCCATGCAGCATGAGGCATTTTCATTGAAGCCCGCCGTAATATGTTTTATATTCGCTATACTTGCTCAGGTGGTTTCAAATTTCGCCAATGAATATTACGACTATAAAAGAGGCGCGGATAAAAAGGGTCGGGTAGGACCGAGGAGATGTGTAACCGAGGGCGATATTTCTCCCCGGACATTAAAAATAGTGACTTATACAACGCTTGTGCTTACTTGTGGTGTAGGTTGTTGTTTGATACCTTTCGGTGGTTGGTGGTTAATAGCAGTTGGTGCTTTTATTGCAGTATTTGCATTGGCATATAGTACCGGACCTTATCCTTTGTCATACCACGGACTTGGCGATGTGGCAGTTTTATTGTTCTTCGGCATTGTGCCCGTCAATTTGACGTATTATCTTCAAAGTGGGATTTTATTTAAAACAGATGTGTTCTTGGCTTCAATCGCAATAGGATTAATGGGTGTCAATGTTTTGATTGTAAACAATTATAGAGATATGGAAGAGGATATTGAGGCCAATAAAAGGACTTCCGTGGTGATTTTCGGCAGAAAAGTTGCCGCATCATTATATTTGGCGAATGGATATATTGCAATGATGTTGTTTATTCCTATGTGGATTTCCATGCATTCGGCGGCACTGATAATTCCAATTATATATTTGCTATTACACACAACAACATGGCGAAAGCTGATTACGCGAAATGGGGCAGAATTGAATCCATTACTCGGGATAACATCGATTAATATGCTCTTGTTTTCAGTGCTTTTCATGGCACTCAAGTAACAATTGCCATAGATGCCAACGAACTCCATTAGGGCATAAGTTCTTACTGCAATATGTCATGGAAGCTCTTCCGCCGGTATTCTTGGGGATGGTTAATTTCAAGCTTCTGTATCAGTTGGTTTATATGTATCCATTCATCATGGCATAAACGCTCAATCCTGAAACACTTTTTATTCCCAATTTGGCCGAAATATTTTTCCGATGGGTTAGAACGGTGTTAATGCTTATATTTAAGGTATCGGCTATTGTCTTGTTTGTCAATCCTTGTGCAACAAGTTTCAAGACATCGATTTCACGAGCCGAAAGCTCAATTTGCCGGTGATTGTTACGTCTTATATTTTTTAACGTATTGGCTATTGTCTCTATGATGTGGTTTTCATCATCATTGATGTTTATGCATTGCCATGATATACCATTACCTGAGGAAGTGCAATTATCGGTAAGTATCAATGTTTTATTTCTCTTTGGTATAAACATATCAAGGTGAGCCAAGCAATTATATTCATCCGTAAATACGATATCGTATTGATCTACTCCGGAATTTAAATCCTGTGCAATCTCAGCATCGGTGTCAAATAGGGAAAAAAGCAGGTGCTTTATACCAATAGCTCGTAATGTGTCACGGACGACGATTATTGCAGATAATTCAGGCATTTGTGTATCTGTCTTTTAAATGATGATATATTGGCATTAATATTCGATTGCGTATCCTGTTATTTTGACACAAGTCTCTTTTCAAGTTAATTATTGCAGAAAGGACAGCTATACAAAGATTGGGATTATATTTACCACGAAGATGAATAACAAACATATTTACAAGATCCCCTACCTTGTCTTCAATGGCATCGTTAATGTTATCGTAAGGTTGTATTTTTATATAGTTTGCTTCACTATTTGTATTATTGGAAGGTTCTTTGTCGAGAGAGAGAATCTCTTTAAACAATACATCAGTGTCATAATTGATGCGATTAAGTAATTCGGTTTTTACTTCGATAAAGAAATTATACAGCAGTTCAATATTCGTATTTTCATCTTTGCTGCATTTCAACAGCAGATTGAAATGATTTTCAATGTTGTGTATTATGAATTGACAATAGTAATCGTTTGTGCTATTTAGATAATTTATTATCAATGCCACATCGAAATTCTTTAGTAATTTCTCGGGAAAATATTCTTCATGAGAATATGTATTCAGAATAATTACAAAAAAGTCGGTATTTAGATTTTTTTCAAGACACATCTGCTCGACGGTCTTATCTCCAACCCCAAGGAAGATATTAAAACGATTAAGAACTGTAATAATCGAAGGATGCTCGATTATTATGTCAGATAACTTTTGAGTTTTATCGATCATTGGTTATTTGTCGGTTACTTATTAATTATTCAAGTTTTATGACAGTGATACCTGCTCCTCCGAATTGAACATGTTCATCTCGGTAGGATTGTACTCCCTGTACGGTGTTTAAATATTCACGTATGCGTTGACGTAAAATGCCATTGCCTGTACCATGGAGGATGCGAACTTGCTTGGCATTGAATTGAATAGCATCGTCGATAAAGTAAGTTACGGCCTGGATGGCTTCATCGGCACGCATTCCACGTACATCAATATCGGGTTTGAAGTTAAGCTGTCGGCGACGGATGTCATTTGACATTGTGACATTGATTACAGAATGACGGGAGCCGTTTGAGTCTTGCGGTGGTATGGTTTTGTGCAAACGTTTAAGCTCTATTCTTGACTTGAAGTCACCCATGGCTACGGTTGCATTGTTACCTGATATTTCAAGTACCTTACATGGAGTTTTATTCCCGTTGTCAATGATAACATAGTCACCGACAACTATAGGCTCATTTTTAGTTGTATCTGTTGTACTTTTTTTGACATGTGACAGTTTTAAACGGTGCTTTATATTACCTGCCGACCGTATGTCCGTGAGTCCAATGTCATTGCTTTCAAGTTGTGATTTAAATTCGTCAAGCTGCCTTCGCAATTCTTTGGTTTGCTCTTTCTCGGCTTGAGTCTTGCGAATTTCGTGAATGGTGCGCTCTATTGTAGCATTGCTTCGTGACAATATTTCCCGAGCTTCATCTCGGGCTTCTTTTATGATGTTTTTTTGTTCTTTCTCCAGACGTTCTATTTCATTCTCATACACTTCTTCAAGTTTGCAGAGCCGTTTATTGCGGTTATGTATTTCAAGGCGTTTGTTTTCCCAATACTTTTTATCTCTGGCAATGTCAAGAAGATATTTGTCCATATTAATATAGTCACTGCCAACAAGTGTTTCGGCATCTTTTATAACTTCATTTGGAATGCCTATGTTTCGGGCGATTTCTATGGCGAATGAACTACCCGGATAACCGATTGACAATTGAAATAGCGGTTTCATCTCTTTACGGTCATATAACATGGCACCATTTACAAGTCCGCTTGTATCTTCGGCGAAATGTTTGAGATTCTGGTAATGTGTAGTGATGACCCCAAAAATATGTTTATCATTCAAGCGTTTGAGAATGGCTTGAGCTATGGCACCTCCTATTTGAGGTTCTGTACCGCTACCGAACTCATCAATCAGGACAAGAGTGTTATGGCTGCCATTGTTCATGAAGAATTTCATGTTCGTGAGATGTGAGCTATATGTACTCAAGTCATTTTCGATTGACTGTTCATCGCCAATGTCTATAAACAGATTCTTGAAGATTCCTATATGGGAATTGGCGTAAACAGGAGGGAGAAGTCCGCATTGCGTCATATATTGCACGATACTCACTGTTTTCAAACATACTGATTTTCCCCCGGCGTTTGGACCGGAAATCAGTAAAATCCTGTTTTTTGAATCGAGTGTAATATTGAGAGGTACTACTTCTTTGCCTTGCGATTTTAACGAAAGCAGCAAAATGGGATGTATGGCGTGGTAATACTCAATCTGTGGCTCAGGTTCAAGGTGTGGCATATTCCCACCGATTTCGTTAGCAAACAATGCTTTAGCCCGAATAAAATCGATAATGCCAAGAGTGGAGTAAGAATCAAGCAAATCATTGACAAATGGGCGAATGAAAGTCGCAACTTCGGTAAGGATGCGTATTATTTCGCGTTGCATTTCATTTTCGAGCTCCCGTATATTATTATTTGCCTCAACAATTTGCTCCGGTTCTATAAAAACGGTTTTCCCCGTTGCCGATTCGTCATGTACAATACCGCGTATTTTGCGCTTGTACATCGGGGCGATGGGAATAACAAGTCTGCCATCACGCACCGAAGGAGAAACATTGCCATCGATAAATCCTTGTTCTTTTCCTTGAGCCAGAACACGTTTCATTATAGAATTAACACTTTGCTGCGCCGCATTAAGCGAGCGTTTTATATTCAGAAGTTCCGGGGATGCATTGTCTTTGATGTTACCGTATTTATCAATAACGCTGTCAATACGAGATATTATTTGAGGGAAAGTCAACAACGACTCAGCCAATTCATCCAATCGAGGATAAGCAGGAGAATCATTTTCCAAATCATCCTTAAAGAAAGCCGCAATATCTGCAATCATTTTCAGCGAACGTTGCAGATTGAATAATTCTTCGGCAGTCATATATGCACCATCGGCCTTTATTGCATTCAAAGACTCTGTTAAATCGTGATACTGGCTTAACGGAAATTCTTTCCCTGTGATGATAATTGAAAGGAATTCATTGGTCTGTTGCAGCAATTTTTCTACAATTGCCAAATCACTCGAAAAGCGCATCGCTTTGCAATAGTTTATTCCGAGTTGCCCAAGGCATTTTTCTTCAAGCAACTTTCGAACTGTGGCAAAGTCTATTTTATTTTCAAAGTTTCGTGGATATACCATGATTGAGCAATCAGTAAAGTCCGAAAAGTATCTTCAAATTTAATAGGATGAGTTGACAAGAATCTGTTTCAGTCAAATTTCTTGCGGCGAAACACAAAATTCCGTCCAAGATATTTTTCCCTTACAATGGGATTCTCGGCAAGTTCTTCACTTGTACCTTGAAACAATATTTTCCCTTCAAACAATAAATATGCACGATCGGTTATACTCAAAGTTTCAGGCGCGTTATGGTCTGTGATAAGAATACCGATGTTTTTTTCTTTTAATTTATAAACTATGTATTGAATGTCTTCCACCGCAATAGGATCTACACCGGCAAAAGGTTCGTCGAGCATTATAAACTTAGGATTGATGGCAAGACATCGTGCAATCTCACAACGGCGACGTTCTCCACCCGATAATTGGTCGCCAAGGTTTTTCCGGACTTTCTGTATGCGGAATTCCGATAGCAGGCTTTCTAATTTATCACGTTGATACTCGGCCGAAGTATTTGTCATTTCAAGTACCGTCCGAATGTTATTCTCTACACTTAACTTACGAAATACCGATGGTTCTTGTGGCAAATACCCTATACCATATTTTGCACGTTTGTAAACCGGATATTTTGTAATATCGTGGTCGTTGAGAAATATTTTTCCTTCATTGGGAGTTATTAATCCTGTAGTCATATAGAAAGTCGTGGTCTTGCCGGCTCCGTTTGGGCCAAGCAGTCCGACTATTTCCCCTTGCTTTACATTAATAGACACATGATTTGCCACCGTACGTTGCCGGTATTTTTTTACCAAGCCCTCTGTGCGTAATACCATGTTCCCATTATCAGTCAAAGACTCGGCCTTGAGTTGTTCTTCTTCTAATCGGTCTTCTTTGTTGAATAATTTATCTATCCACTTTAATGCCATATATGATTTATTCGTGTTGTAGATTGTTTTCCTTTCTAAGGCAGCTCTTGATATAATCGGTTAGCAGATTTATGGCAACTTCATTATTTCCGCCTTGTGGTACAATAAGGTCGGCATATCGTTTTGCCGGTTCTATATATTTGTTGTGCATAGGTTTTAATACTCGTTCATACCTGTCTATCACCATTTGAGGAGTGCGTCCTCGTTCTATGCAATCACGGTAGATAACACGAATCAGCCGTTCATCGGCTTCTGCATCAACAAACACTTTAATATCCATCATATTGCGCAATTCAGGATCCGACAATACTAAGATTCCTTCAAGCAACACGACATCATGAGGTTCAAGGTGCACAGTTTCTTTCTGTCGTGTACATGTAAGAAACGAATACGTGGGCATTTCTACCGATTGCCCGTCTTTTAACATTTTCAGATGCTTGAAAAGCAGATCCCAATCGAAAGCCCCCGGCTCGTCAAAATTTATTTTCTGACGGTCTTCAACTGGAATGTGGCTTGAATCTTTGTAATAAGAATCTTGTGAAATTACTCCCACATCGTTTCTTGACAAGCGTTTCATTATTTTGTTGACAACAGTGGTTTTGCCCGAACCTGTGCCTCCTGCAATTCCGATAATCAGCATCTTTTTTAACGATGAAAAATTAAAACAATACAAAAATAAGCATAAAATGTGGAATACTCCCGTAAATGCGAAATAAAAAATGCAATTGTCGATATACACGGATTTTAGTAATTTTGTACACACTTTATTTATATAATGGGTTGTGTTCTACAAATAGAAGGGATTACAAAATCGTTTGGCGACAGGATTTTGTTTGATAATGTCACATTGGGTGTCGGTGAAGGTGAGAAAATTGGTATTATTGCGAAGAATGGTACCGGAAAATCGACATTGATGAGGATTATTGCCGGAGTTGAATCTGCCGATGAAGGGAAGGTTACCATCCGTAATGGAATTAAGCTCGGTTTCCTTGAGCAAACGCCGGAAATGAATTCCAATAAGACCGTCATAGACACCTTCCTTGACGATTACAGTGAAAGCACGGCCATTATAAGGGAATATATGCAATCATTGTCGGCTAATGATGCCAAGGCAATGGAAAATGCAATTGCAAAGATGGATGCTTTTGATCTGTGGGATTATGAAAATAATTTTAAGCAAGTCCTTGCCCAACTTAAAATATACAATTACTACCAGCGTATAGGAGAATTATCAGGTGGACAACTGAAGCGTGTGGCTCTTGCAAAAGCTATCATTGACAAACCCGACATATTGCTGCTTGATGAGCCAACCAATCATCTTGACATTGATGCCATAGAATGGCTTGAAGAATATTTGTCGCATTCAAGAATAACGCTGTTAATGGTTACCCATGATCGTTATTTCCTTGACAGGGTATGTAATAAAATAGTGGAAATTGATAACGATAGCCTTTATGAGTATAATGGAAATTACTCTTATTATCTCGAAAAGCGGCAAGAACGCATAAATGCCGAAAATGCTGAAGTGGCACGGGCAAGAAACCTGATGAGAACGGAACTTGAATGGATGCGCCGCCAACCGCAAGCGCGAGGAAGCAAGGCTCGCTATCGTATAAATGCATTTCATGAACTTGAAAAAAAGGCACAATCCGCACGGATAGAAAAAGATATCGAACTTGATGTAAAATCGTCTTATATAGGCTCCAAGATATTTATTGCACACGATGCCTGTAAAAGTTATGGCAACAAATCAATACTCAATAATTTTAACTATACTTTCGCACGGTATGAAAAATTAGGCATTGTAGGTAATAACGGGGTAGGGAAAACCACTTTCATAAAATGTCTCCTTGGTTTGGAACCTCTTGATAAGGGCAGTTTCGAGATTGGAGAAACCGTGCGATTCGGTTATTATAGCCAAGAAGGGATTAAGTTTGACGAAAATAAAAAAGTAATTGATGCTGTACGCGAAATTGCTGAATATGTAAGATTCGATGAAAAAACGTCTTATACAGCTTCACAATTTCTGCAATTGTTCCTGTTCTCGCCGCCCGATCAGCAAAAATATATTTTCAAATTAAGCGGAGGAGAAAAACGCAGGCTCTATCTTGCGACAGTGCTTATGCGCAAACCCAACTTTTTAATACTTGATGAACCCACCAATGATCTTGACATCAAGACTCTTGAGGTACTTGAAAATTATCTTGCCGAGTTTAAAGGATGCGTAATAATCGTATCGCATGATCGTTTTTTCATGGATCGTACCGTAGATCATCTGTTTGTATTTGAAGGTGAGGGTGTAATAAATGATTTCCCCGGTAATTATAGCGATTACCGCGAAACGCAGCAATGTGCCAATGAAGCGCAGAAACAAGAAAAAAAGGGAGGAGAATCTGCCAGACCTATTCGTCAACGCAACACAAATAAAATGTCGTTCAGTGAGCGAAAAGAATTTGAAGCGTTGGAAAAAGAAATAACTCAACTGACCAATGAAAAAAACGAACTAAACGCTTTATTTAACCAAGGCGGTATAATAGATGATATTGCAGATAAATCAAAGCGTTATGATGAAGTGTGCCGTTTGCTTGATGTGAAAGAAATGCGATGGCTTGAATTGAGCGAAAAGCAGTTGTAATGCAATTTCCCCCGTTTTGGCAGCCAAACCTTATTTGCGGGGGAATACCTAAAGATACAAAAAAGCCAACTAATTCGCAACACTTTGTGCAT
>CAYNBZ010000062.1:0-11202 GCA_964395975.1 uncultured Muribaculaceae bacterium
ATGACTGCCATTAGAAATAATACAAAACCAGTTTCTAATGACCGTTTTGGGTTTATTTGCTTTTGGGGAGCATATTGGTTTCTTTCAAAGTTGGGATTCACCTACTATTATCTCAACTATTCACCTTTGCGGCCATATAGGCTGCAAGAGCGCGGCAGTGTTCAATGTCGGATTGTGTTTCGGTACATTTAATGTCGAAAGGCTCGGCAACTATTTCCACTTTCATGCAGTCGATGTAACTTTTGATGTTTTTACTTGATACCGGAGCCCATGTGCCGGAGCCGAAACAGCCTACATATCGATTTTTCAATTCACGACCTTTTAGGGCACTCAACAATCGTTCAACTTCGGGAAATAGTCCGTTGTTGTATGTTGGCCCGCCGATAATTAGGCCATTATAGCGCATAATGTCGGCAAGAACAAACGACAAATTGGTTTTCGACAGGTTGTGCATTCGAATGTTACGTATTCCATTGCGGTTAAGTTCGGCTGCAATGGTTTCTGCAAGTTGTTCGGTGTTGCCATACATAGATGCGTATGCCACAACCACTCCTCGCTCACCTTTAAACTTGCTGAGACGATCGTATATATCCACAACATATGCAATTTCATCATGCCATACCGGTCCGTGCGTACTGCAAATATAATTTATTTTAACATCGATAAAGCGTGATATGGCCTTTTGTACAAATTGACCATATTTGGCAACAATGTTGGAATAATATCGGTACATTTCGGGAAAGTAAGATGTCGTATCGAAGTTGGAATCGACTATTCCACCGTTAAGCGCACCAAAACAACCGAATGCATCGCCACTGAACAATACACCGTCTTGCTCGCAATAGGTCATCATCGTTTCGGGCCAATGTACCATAGGCGTAAGGACGAATTTGAGTATCTTGTCGTTGCCTAGGTCTAGAGTATCGCCATCGACAACAGAAATCACATCCTCGGTTATTCCATAGTAACTTTTAATCATTTGAGCTGTCTTGTTGTTGCCAATGATCTTAAGGTTGGGATATTTTGCTTTGATGGCTTGTATTGATCCACTATGATCCGGCTCCATGTGGTTGATTATAAGATAGTCGATGGCTGCATCGCCTATAATTTCATTGATCTTGGTTATTAAATTTTTGCTTTGTGAAAGATGTACCGTGTCGATTAGTGCCACTTTGTTTCCTTTCACGATGTAGGAGTTATAGCTAACGCCGTTGGGTAGTGGCCATAAGCCTTCGAACCGGTGCGTAGTGCGGTCATTAACACCTACATAATAAATGTCCTTGCAAATTTCTTGAATATTCATTGCATTGTTATTTATAATGTCTAGTTATTTGTAGTTATCGCAAAAATCATGTAAAACCTTTAGCTCATGCGTTGTTTGTAGTCAGTGTAAGTGAACTCGCGCAAAACCTCGGTGCGACCATCGTGGTGCATATAGAGAATTGCGGGGTGTTGTATGCCGTTGAACATGTTAGTTTTTACCGTTGTATAATGGTTCATATCTTCGAAGGTAAGCCGGTCGCCTATTTTTAAAGGTCGTTTAAAACTCCAATCGCCCACGAAGTCGCCACTCAGGCACGAGTTACCACCCATACGATAAGTGTTTTTACCATCGGGTGATATTTCGGGCAGTGCTTCTGTGATAGTTGGTCGGTATGGCATTTCAAGGCAATCTGGCATGTGACAGGCAAATGACACATCGATAATTGCTGTCTTTATGCCACTGTTTTCGACGACATCGACCACCGAGGCAATTAGGTCGCCAGTGCGCCATGTGAATGCGCTTCCCGGCTCAAGTATTACTTCAAGTTTGGGATGTCGTTGTTTGAAGTTTTGCAATAATTTGATAAGATGTTGTGTATTATATCCCTTGCGTGTCATCAAGTGACCACCGCCCATGTTAATCCATTTAAGTCTGGGGAGATACTTACCGAAATCGTCTTCTATTACATCAAGGATACGTTCAAGGTCGTATGACGTTGATTCGCATAGCGCGTGAAAGTGGAATCCCTCGATGAAGTCGGGAAGTTCGCTAATTTCGTTGGCCGTTACTCCGAAACGTGACCCCGGACAGCATGGATTGTAAATGTCGGTTTCTATAACCGAACACATGGGGTTTATTCTTAATCCGCAGCTAACATGGTGGTTTCCTGTTGAATTAAAATACTCAACATCGCTTTTAAAACGCATAATTTGGGCAATACTATTGAATGTGATATGTGAACTGCCGGCAAGGTAGCGGCCAATAGTTTCAGGCGTATAAGCAGGGCAATAAGAATGTGCAAGGCAACCGAGTTCTTCATTGGCAAGTTGCATTTCATTGAGGGAACTTGCTGTAGAAGTGAATCCATATTCACGCATCACGCCAAATGTACGCCATAGAGCATTGGCCTTGAATGCCATGATGATTCTTACGCCAGCTTCATGTGCTACGTTAGCAATAAGGTCGAGATTGCGGCGTAGCCGTTCCTCATACACTATGTAGTAAGGTGTCGGATAAACTTTGAGATCGATATATTTGTTCATTTCTCAATAATCTTGAATCGTGCAAATTTTAGTATCAGTGTTTTACAGCCAATGTCGCCAAAGTCAACTGTTATTTTGGCATCGTCGGTTTGGTTTGTTTCTATCTGTTTGATGGTTCCATGTCCGAAACGGGAGTGTTCTATTTCCATATAGGGGTACAGGTCTTCTGCACTGTGCAGTTCGAAGTCACCGTTGCCACTTCCTTTTGTTCCTAATGAAGGTTGTTGTGTTGTGGGGACTATGCGTGTAGTGGCATGGTCGGTAATAGGGGAGAATGCCGTTTTTACTTTAGATAATTGACCACTTTCCCATGAAAATTGAGGTTTACTGCTTTCTTTGTCCGATAATGCGGATATAGACATGTATCGAGGATCTATATCCTTGATGAATCGACTTGCCGTGCAGGTTTGCGTTTGCCCGTTTCGGTATCTTGAACGGGCGTAAGTTATTGTGCATGTTGTTTTAGCCCTGGTTATGGCTACATACAGCAGCCGTCTTTCTTCCTCTATTCCGGCTACCGAATCGCTGCTCATGCCTGAAGGAAATAGATTTTCTTCCACTCCCACGATTATTACGTTCTTAAATTCCAATCCTTTGGCCGCATGTACAGTCATAAGCGTGACAGCGGCCTCATCTATATTATCGTTATCTCGGTCTTGGTCGGTGAGTAGTGACACTTCGGCAAGGAAATTGGTCATTAATGTCTCATCACTATTTTCTTCTTCCTCTTTGCTGCGCACAAAGTCGGTCAGACTGTTCAGCAGTTCGGTAAGATTTTCTTTGCGACTTATATTCTCGGGAGTTCTGTCGCTTTCAATCATTGCAATCAGCCGTGTTTCGCGTATGATTTCTTTACCAAGTTCATCAGCAGGCATACTGGTCTCGTTTTTGTCAATGAATTTTTTTATCATATCGCGGAATGCTTCGAGTTTGCGTTTTGTGCCTGCATTTATGTCGACCTCATGTTCCGATAAATAGCACAGTACCTCCCATATACTTACACCGTCCTTGATGGAGGCTTTTACCAATTTGTTGACAGTAGTGTCACCTATGCCGCGAGCCGGGAAATTGATAATGCGGCGCAATGCTTCATCATCGTTTGGATTAACGACAAGTCGGAAGTAGGAAATGGCATCTTTAATCTCTTTGCGTTGATAGAATGATTGTCCGCCATATATGCGGTAGGGTATATTGCGCTTACGCAGGGCTTCTTCAAGCACGCGCGATTGTGCATTTGTGCGATAAAGCACTGCGAAATTGTCATAACTATCGCCTTGTGAGGCTCGTAGCGTGATAATGCGGTTTGCAACAATATAGCTTTCTTCGAAGTCGGAGTAGGCTCCTATTACGTGTACCTTCGTCCCACGACTGTTCTCCGAAAATATGTGTTTCCTTATTTGTTCAGTATTTTTATCGATCAGGCTGTTTGCAGCATTAAGTATGTTTTGGGTGGAGCGATAGTTTTGTTCGAGTTTGAATATGCGTAAATTGTCATAATATCGACCCATATTGATGATATTGGAAATGTTGGCACCCCGGAACGAATAGATACTTTGTGCGTCATCGCCCACAACGCACAGATTGTTTCGGCCTTGGCTTAATCGTGACACGATTAAGTGTTGTGCAAAATTGGTATCTTGATATTCGTCAACAAGAATGTATTGGAAAAAGTTGCGATAGTGTTCAAGCACATCGGTGTTGTCACGGAATAAAACATTGGTGTAGTATAGCAGATCATCGAAATCCATGGCATTGGCAATACGGCATCGGTCGCGGTAACCTTGATAGATTTGCCACGTTTTTTCACGTCGCGCTCTGAGGTCGCTGAGGATAATCTCTTTGTCTTTTGCATAATCCTCGGGCGAGATTAAGGCATTTTTTACTTTTGAAATGCGTGATTGTATATCGGCTACCACATACACTTTCTCTTCAAGGCCTAAATCGCGAATGATAGTCTTTATCAATGACTTTGAGTCTGATGTGTCATATATGGTAAAGTCATGCCTGAATCCGATTCGGTCGGCGTTTCGGCGAAGTATACGTGAAAAAATAGAGTGGAATGTACCCATCCACAGCATGGCTGCTATATCAGCATCTACCAATTGCCCGATACGTTCCTTCATTTCACGAGCAGCCTTGTTGGTGAATGTGAGAGCTATTATGCGGTAGGGCGCGTAGCCATTATGCAGCAGATGCACAATTTTGTATGTAAGTACACGTGTTTTGCCAGATCCTGCGCCTGCTATTACGAGTTGTGGCCCATCGAGGTATTGCACGGCATTGCGCTGTTGTTCGTTAAGATCGTCTAAATAATTTTCCAATTGGCGTGCTAAAACATTTTCTAATGCAAAATTAGCACTCTTTTCGTTATCTGCAAATTATGAAATTGGTAATAATTATGGCGAGCAACTGACAGCGTTGCTCGCCATAATTATTGAATATTT
This sequence comes from uncultured Muribaculaceae bacterium, assembly GCA_964395975.1. Classification (GTDB taxonomy): domain Bacteria; phylum Bacteroidota; class Bacteroidia; order Bacteroidales; family Muribaculaceae; genus Avimuribaculum. Next base: position 4,971 of record CAYNBZ010000062.1, read on the forward strand.
TTATGTGCTTTTTGACGGGTCAATTCAGTTTGTTCAATCAAACAGATGCCTTAAGCGACTGAATATGCGCTTTTTCTCACTTTCGTTTGGTGAGATGTTGGGTTGGCCTTTCAATTTTTCGAATGTGGCTTTTTCTTCGGACGTGAGTTTCTCGGGAATATAAACCATTACATTTACAAGCATGTCGCCGTTGCCATATCCATTGGGTGTCGGTAATCCTTTTCCACGCAGGCGCAATATTTTCCCCGGTTGTGTACCTGGTTCTATTGTCAGTCTTGCTTTCCCGTCAATGGTCGGTACTTCTACTTTCCCTCCAAATACTGCTGTCGGAATGTCAAGCATCAAATTATAAATCAAGTCGTTTTCATCGCGCATTAATTCAGCGTCTTTTTCCTCTTCTATTGCGATGAGCAAGTCTCCCGGGATGCCGCCACGACGAGCTGCATTGCCTTTTCCACGCATGCTTAAAGTCATACCTTCGGCTACACCGGCCGGAATGTTTACAGTTACCACATCGTCTTGACGTTTGATACCTTCACCGCCACACATAGGACAACGGTCTTGTATGATTCGACCTTCACCGCCACATGTCGGGCATGGACCCTGGGTTTGCATTGTGCCGAGTATGGTCTGTTTTACCTGCCTTACGGTACCTGTTCCGTGGCAAGTGGAGCATGTTGTGAATGCTGTGCCGTTACGTGCTCCTGTACCATTACAAGCCGAGCACGACACATAATGAGGGATTTTGAGTTTTTTCTCTACGCCATGAGCCACATCTTTGAGTGTTACTTTCACTTTTACGCGTAAATCAGTACCTCGATTTTGGTGTGGACGGCTACTGGATGAACTGCCGAATCCACCAAATCCCCCGAATCCACCAAAACTGCCGAAGATGTCGCCAAATTGTGAGAAAATATCCTCCATCGACATTCCACCACCATAGCTACCGCCACCCATGTTGCCCATGCTGTGTCCGAATTGGTCATATCGAGCACGCTTTTCCGGGTTGCTAAGTACATCATAAGCTTCGGCTGCTTCTTTGAAATTTTCTTCGGCCTCTTTTTTCTCGGCTTCCGATTTGCCTTGCTGCCGGTCAGGATGGTATTGTATAGCTTTTTTGCGGTATGCTTTTTTCAGCTCTTCGGGTGTCACGTTTTTCGACACTCCTAATATTTCATAGTAATCTCTTTTCTCCATTATCGTTGTTCCATGCCTATTATCAAAAAATAAAGATATCTTGCTGTCTTCTAAAACTACTGTGGATACGGTTGTTATTGTCCTACAACTACCTTGGCGTGACGCAAGACTTTATCGTTGAGTGTATATCCCTTTTGCACGGTGTCAATGATTTTCCCCTTTTGAGATTCGTCGGTAGCAGGGAATGTGGTTACCGCCTCATGGAGTTCGGTGTCAAAGTCGGTACCGGTACTGTCGATTGGTTTTACACCGTTTTTCTCAAGATATTTTAGGAATTTGTTGTAAATCAAGTCCACACCTTTTTTCAGGCTGTCGGCTTCGCTGTTTTCATCGATGGCTTTTAATGCGCGTTCAAAGTCGTCGATAACTGGCAACAAGTCACGCATGGCGTTTTCTGCACCGTTTTTTATGATTTCTGATTTTTCTTTCAGTGTGCGTTTCCTGAAGTTGTCAAATTCAGCCATCAGAAACAGGTATTCTTTCTTTGCGTTTTCAAGTTCCTTTTCGAGTGATTCAACTTTTTTACCAAGATCCTCAGCCTCGTTGTCACTGTTATTTTCGCTATCGTTATTACTGCTTGGTGCCTCTTCTGTTGCAGCCTCATTTGCTGTGGATTGAGGCTCAACCGATTCTTTTTCTTCTGTTTTGTTATCTTTTGTTGCCATAATTTGCATTGTTATCAATCATCTTATAAGCATTATCAAAAATGTTGCCAAAATGTCATAACAATGAAATTATTGTTGTGTGGTTGATTTAATGCACGGATATTTATATGGTTTGCGGCGTGTGTCGATAAAAATGTTGTTACAGTCTCATGACAAAATTGAGGCATCCTGTAATGTTTTTGCTTGCATTTTCTGCCAAAATGTCATTATCGAAAATGCCAAATATTGAGCTGCCTGACCCGGACATGGATGCATAAATGGCTCCAGAGGCATATAGTTGCTGTTTGATGTGGGCGAGTTGTGGGTATTGGGTAAATACGCTTGGCTCAAAATCGTTTTTCAGCACGTACTTCCAATCAGAAGGCGAGCGTTGCAAGATATCGGGTATATATTGTCCGGATGGCTTGGGTGTGACCATTGAGTATGCCTTGGCTGTAGGTACCATTATCGCAGGTTTGACGAGGAGAAGCCAATAGCCGGACAAGTCAACATTTGCAGGGGTAAACTTATTGCCGATGCCGGTGGCATACATCGGGCGGTTATAAATAAAGAAAGCGCAGTCAGCTCCAAGTTGTGAAGCCATTTCGGCAAGGGTGTCATCATCGAGTTCCGCTCCCGAGATTTCGTTTAGTACCTTGAGTGTAAATGAAGCATCAGCTGACCCCCCTCCGAGCCCTGCCCCATCGGGAATATGCTTGTAAAGGTATATATCCGTTTCGGGAATGGTTGGACATTGTTGGCGCATGAGTCTGTAGGCTTTCATGACCAAATTCTTTTCAGTGGGACAGTCGATCTTTTTACCTGATATGTGTAATGTTGTACACCCTGTAGCCGATGGTACTATCTCAAGAATGTCGTGAATAACAATAGGAAAAAATACGGTTTCTATGTTATGGTAGCCGTCGGGACGACGTGCCACGATGTTAAGACCCAGATTGATTTTAGCGTTAGGAAAGGTAATCATTCAGTTTACCAAAAAATATACTACAACAGAAGTGTACCCAATGTGCAGTTGTACAACTGACATACGTGGCACACTTCTTTTGTCATAATATAATAATCAAAATTTAGAAAAATCGGTTTTCGACATATCACCATCGTTGATGAATGTTTCGTGAAATGCAAAAGCAGCATGGAGTGTGTGTGGAGTGTGTCCGCCTTTCGACATCTTCAGATATTCGCGTAGCAATGGACGGTATGTCGGGTGGGCGCAATTCTCGATGATGGCTTCTGCTTTTTGTATTGGTGACTTTCCTCGCAGGTCTGCAATTCCTTGTTCTGTGATTAGGATATCTACAGAATGCTCACTGTGATCTAAGTGCGATACCATGGGTACGATGGCACTTATCAAACCTTTTTTGGCTATCGATGGGCAACTGAAAATAGATGTGTAGGCATTGCGTGTGAAGTCGGCTGAACCGCCGATGCCGTTCATCATCTTTGTACCCGTCACATGTGTTGAATTGATGTTTCCGAAAATATCTGCTTCGAGAGCTGTGTTCATGGTTATCACTCCCAGGCGGCGTATTACTTCGGGGTTGTTTGAAATTTCGGCCGGACGCATTATTACTTTGTCATGAAAGCGGTCGATATTGTCGAAGAATTCGGTCATGGCCTCGGTGGAGAATGTCATGGAGCATGTGCTTGCAAACCGGCATTTTCCAGATTTTATGAGGTTGAGCACAGAATCTTGTATTACCTCAGTGTACATGTCAAATGGCGGTATGTCGGCATTGGCATCAAGGCGTGCGAGTACGGCATTCGCTATGTTGCCCACACCCGATTGCAATGGTAAGAATGTACTCGGAATGCGGCCTGCCTTTAGTTCTCCAATCAGAAAGCTGCACACATTCTCGCCTATCATCATGGTGGTTTCATCGCTTGGCGTAAATGGATGTCCGCCCTCTGGCACATTGGTTTTTACCACACCCACTATTTTTGTCGGGTCGATGTGTAATGTGTGGCTGCCGATAGTATCGTTTGGCTTGTATATGGGTATTTCACGTCGATAAGGAGGATCAAGGGGTATGTATATGTCATGCAGCCCCTTTATTTTTGGGTTTATGCCTTCGTTTACTTCAAGTAACACTTTCTTTGCAAGTGTCACAAATGTCGGGCTGTTACCGATGCCTGTGCTAAGCACGGCGTTCCCCTCGTCATCGATGCTTTGCACCTCTATGATTGCTACATCAAGAGGTCCAAAAGTGTTGTAACGCATTTTTTGTGACAATTCCGACAAGTGCAGGTCGAAGTATTGGATCGCCCCCGAATTGATAGCCTTACGGGTATCAGTACAAGATTGGTATGGAGTGCGTTTGTTTACTGCCTCGGCACGAGATAGTTCGCCATCTACAGAATCGTTGGTTGATGCGCCGGTAAACAAGTTTATTTTGAATTCGCGTCCGGCTTCGTGCTCTTTTCGTGCCTTTTGGGCAATGGCAACGGGGATTGCTTTTGGGGTGCCACAAATTGTGAAACCAGAAAAACTTACATTTTCACCATTGTAAACATATTCGGCAGCTTCTTCTGCCGACAGAATTGGGTATCTCATATATGGTAACTTAAATTTGTGCGTTAGAATTTGGTTTTTAATATCTCATGTGCGATTATTGCTTTGCGCCAATTTTGTGTTGTGCAAATGCTTGTATTGTCATTGTAGGCATAATTAGGATCATTTGTCAGTTCGGTTATTGACCGTTGTCCTTCATTTTCCGGTGCCTGTATCAGTGGTGAGTTCTTGTCGGTATTGTGCTTTGGTATTGGAATGTAGCTTGGTGGTATTGCTGTTTCGGCATAAGTGTCATCGCTATTGTTTGGTATCCAATCGTCTGAAATTGGTTGTGCAGTCGTGGATGCAGAATGCACCACCGGCGGCGTTGGTTGCCGGCGTGGTTGCTCTGATGTATCACCGGCCTTTTTTTTGACCGATTTGCTTAAAAAGCTAAGTAAGGCTCCTCCAATGATTATAAGTAATGGAAGTATGTCGGATAAGTCCATGACAAATCAAATTTTCCCCAAAAATAACAATTTCAGTAAAAAAAGGCAAACAGTATCATAAAAATCTCCGATACTGTTTGCCGTGTCCATCCCTTTAAAGGCTGGTATTAATCATGATTAAACTGCAAATATTCAATGACTTATTCAAATGTCAAAAAAATATTACCCATTGCTTATAAGTGAATTGGTAGATGCTTGGGATAATTGTAAGACTGATGTTAATATTATACAGTGTGGAATTTTGCCAATCGTGGCATATGTGGGTTTTATACTGTTAATTTCAGCAGGGTGAAAGATCGTGAAGTTGGTTCTCCTTCACCGAGTGTGCGTTTGACTGTAACATCCATTTTATCAGGTACAGTCATCCGTTCCAAGTGGATGCTGTAGAACACTTCTGTACTCTGATAGTTCATTGTAACATCTCCGGATATAGGGAAAGATGGAGCTATTGTCAGTGAGTAGCTTTCACTTCCATCTGTAACTTGGGCACTGACAAAACTCGTTGAAATTGTAATGCGAAAATCTCCATCTGTACTCTCCCATGTGCCACTGAAGTTATCCAAAAAGAGGTCCAACTCATCTTCAGGTGATATTCCATCTTCACAAGACACAAGTATCGGCAACCAAAAGCACAGCATTACCAATATTGGTACAAAATAAAAATTCTTCATAAGCAAATAATTTTAAAAACACGCATCCAATGCACTGCGGGGTTACGCGTCGTGGTTAATAAAATCAAGAATCAAGAATGAAGGTTATTTTTGTTAAGAATTTCTTACTATGCAAATTTAAAATATTTTTCACGATTGTGTGGTTGTGGTACACGAAATTGTTGCGCTTTTAGTATTATTTAATACATTTGGATACTCATTAGGGTGATTGTAGGATAAACGTTGTAGTACAATCTATTCATTAAAAAAAAGTCACTCTATACACAAATTCCTAAAGGGGGAATTTATTTTGGTTTGAAAAAGGTTGATAAAAGTTACTCTGCTTTTAATTATACTTATGGCTTATGCCAACTTTCATTCTCCCTTCCCCCTGCCACCCTCTATGGCAATTGGTGGCAGGGGCTGCTAAAGTTAAAAAGTATATAAACCTGCTTTTACTCGATACAATTCAATCTAAACTCTTTTTGTCTTTTTTATGCAGGCTCAAAGTTTTTTCAACAGGATTGATTAAAATGTCACCATCAAAACAATCTTTAATACCTTATGGCTGCAAAAGTATGTAATATTTGGCAATATGCCAAATATTTTGAAAGAAATATTTCATTGTGCTTTAGAATTTCTTTAATTGCTTGCAATTTGCAGATATTATGGGTCAGTAGATTTTTAGTGGGGATAAGCATATAGTTTTGCGATGCGGAATAA
>CAYNBZ010000063.1:0-11156 GCA_964395975.1 uncultured Muribaculaceae bacterium
AACGCCGCCGTTTATGCATACCGCCCTGCCGTCATCGCTTACGTGTTGGATGTTCCGGCTTTCCGACGTGTCCTCGTTTGAAAACACCGCGGCTTCACCCGTTTCAGTGTCATATATGGCCACCACGTTTTGGCTGTACCCTACATACATGGCGATGTATCTGCCGTTAGGAGAAACAGCCCTTCCTATAAGAGTTTCATAAACGTTGCCGTCGGCGTCGCTTATTTCACTGATTACCTGCATCGACTGCGCGGAAGCGGCGGCGCATGCGCACAGCGCCACTATAAGCGCGGCGGACTTGCGGAAAAACTTATGTAAAGGAGACTTTTCCATAAGAACAAAATTTTAAAAAGTTAGACAATAAATACGTGTGCAAGCGGGGGCATGCCCTTCAGGCCTTGTGCTTGGACGCTGCAAATATAATATAATATAATATAATATAATATAATATAATATAATATAATATAATATAATTACTAAAAAATCTTTCAAAAAGTTAAGAAAACACTGACAGAAGTATGCAGGGACATTCAGTAAATAGGATAAAATCAGCCAACTAATTCATGCACAAAGTGTTGCGAATTAGTTGGCTTTTTATATCTTTAGGTATTCCCCCCGATAATAAGGTTTGGCACCCAAAACGGGGACATGAATCTTACTGCATGGCGATTACTTCACCAATACCTTTACAGCAGATCCGTCGGCTCGTTTCACTATGTTTATTCCCTTTACAGGTGAGTTTACACGTACACCGTCAAGCGTGTAACGTGCTATCTCCTCCTGTCCTGCGGCATTTTCTTCCACCGTAACCATATTGATGGCCGATGTATCGTTGTCATCTCCGAGGCTCAACACATAACTATTGTAATTGTACCACTCGTCGTATGCGAAACCAGTGATGTATAAGCCATCGGGCGTGATATCAGTGACATAATTGCCACCTATCTCATCGTAAGATGCCAAGTCGGCGAAAGCGTCAGACAAACTGGAAATTATTACCGGACTGTCAGCATCTTTGTACCATAGGCAAGCGTTCATTTTCTGCGACATGAAGTTGCCTGTGTACACTATCGCAATTATCGTGCCATCGTCCGACACAGCCCCACTCTCCAACGTAGCGTCTGAGGATATCTCGCCAGAGCCATCAGGTATGTACACTTCGAGATCTCCCGTTTCGAGGTCATAACGTGCCATACGTTGGTTGCTGCCGTAAGTCGCTACAGCCAAAGATACATATTTACCATTGCGGCTTAACCCTGTCGGGGTGAATTGGGTATATGGACGGTCAGGGTCAGAGCCGTCAGCACTGAAAAACTCGTTGCATATAGGATCACAAACGTAACTGCCGTCATCTTGCATCCGCCACACCACGAACGTACCAGTGCTAATGTAGTCAACGAGGTAACCGACAACTATCGTGCCGTCGTCAGTCGTGTAGTAGGCTTCCGAACCATACACTTCAAAGCCCATTTCTTCAGAAGTCGGTTCGGGCAGTTCCTCCAACAATCCATCCCTCCACACACATGCATGCGACAAATAATCGGTCTCGTAGAAATAGTAGCCTGCCACCACACCGCCGTTACTCATGTCCATCGCATAGGCTCTGCTTCCTTCGGGAGTTTCAAGCTCTGTCACTGAACCGTCAATGCTTACCTCCACGGCGGGACCGTTGTAGCCCACAGCCACTCCGTCGTTGTTCACAGCACGTAGGTCAGCACCCCAATAATCAACTTCGCCGAAAAATGCGAACTTCCCTGTCTGCAAGTCATGCACAAACACTCCGTAGTCATAGGTATCATAGTTGATTGCTATGCCCGTTATATACCTATAATTTGGCGAGATGGCCTGCGACATTAGCTGATATGACACACCGTCGTCAGCGGTTAATTCTTCTATCACTTGCATGCTTTGGCCTGATACCGCTAATGCGGTACATGCGAAAATGCTCGCAAACATAATGCGACATCTTGAAATACTCTTTTTGAAAGTAGAAATTCTCATAAGCGTTATATATTTAAATTAAACCATGCTTCTGATATCTGCACCTTACGTATATATTTTGCATTGTGCAATTTATTTCACCAACTCTTTCGTCACCGAACCGTCGGCTCGTTTCACTATGTTTATTCCCTTTACAGGCGCGTTTACACGTACACCGTCAAGCGTGTAGCGTGCCGTTTCGGCGGCATCGTCGCAGGCATCGGTTACTGTGTTTATGCTTGTTGACTCTTCTTCAAGGTCGATGATGTAGCTTACGTAGTAGTAGTTTTCATCATAGGCGAATCCCAATGCAGTCGTTGCGTCTGGCGTAATATCGTAGAGTAGGTTGTAGCCCACAGCATCGTATGTAGCCAATTGGGTATAATCCGGATATTTTTCCGAGAGCAGTTCAGGTTCATCTTCACCTGCCCGCCAAATACAAGCATTCCTCAGGGTGGCCATCAAAGAGGAGTACAAGAACCACCCCGTCAGTGTGCCATCGTTGGCAATAGCAGCACATTCTGTGGCAGTGCCTGCTGCTATCGTCCCCGTACCGTCGGCAATAAACTCAGTAAGTTCATCTGTCTCAAGGTCGTAGCGCGCCATACGTGTTTCACCGTAAGGCTCCGACAGAGTGACTGCGGCATATCTGCCATCGCGGCTAAGGTTTGATGCCCTAAATACCTCATATGGCTTGTCGGAGTCTTCTTCATACTTGCCGAAATATTCCTTGCACACAGGATCACATATATAGGAGCCATCGTCCTGCAAACGCCATATTATGAGGGGAAACGTCACAAGGTTGTCGTATATATAGCCTGCTATAATTGAAGCGTCACTGTTACAGAAGTTGGCCGACGTTCCGGGAATCTCGAAACCCATTTCTTCCTCAGTGGGTTCGGGCAAGGCTATCATATTGCCGTCTTTCCACACGCAAGCGTGTGCTATGTAATCGGTGCTCCAGTAACAGCCCACCACAACGCTGCCGTCCTCGCTCAAATCGCGCGCACCGCTTTCGCAGTTGTCGGGTGTTTCAAGTTCCGTTCGGCTACCGTCTATAGCCAGCATGATGGCGTTGGGATTAAAACCAACTGCCACCCCGTCATTGTTCACAGAACGAAGGTCGCTGCCTAATTCGTTAACACCTGCCTCAACAACGTAGTTTCCTGTTTCGAGGTCATAGACAAAAACTCCTGTCACGCCCGTTGACAGGCTTTGAGCTTGTCCTGCCACATATCTGTGATTGGCCGATATGGCCATTGCCCCAAGGCAGTACTTATTGCCATCAGTGTCGGTTATGTTATCCAACACACGTAACTGCTGAGCCCCAGCGGGCAAGGCCGTTATCAAGATGAAGGCTGTGACGATGCTACTGATGCATAAAAAGCGTTTTGTAGAAGTAAAGTTAGAATCAATCATACATTCTTTGTTAAAATTAAAAATAAAAACTCTTTTTTGAGCTTGTTTTTGAAACTTTCCATAAATAATAGGCAAATATATAAATATAACGTAACATATCAAAATATTTAATAAACGTCCACAGATTACCATATTAGTAAAAGTATAAACCGTCAAGATGTTGTCAAGTTATTACCTTCACCTTTAAGAAGCACCCATAAATTATTTATTCTTAATACATTACTATTGTATTAAAATAATTTTCCCTATAAAGTCAGAGGCTAACACTATCCATGTTGCATACAAAATACCAACTCTTAAAAATTTAAAACCTACACATTCAAAAAGTACCATACAGCGGAAAGATTTAAAATTAACGTGAGTTCGATATTTAGATATTTAGATATTTAAAATTAGCACTTAGTATAAGATTTAAGCATGTCATTATGTTATTTGATGCGAACAGTAGCAAATCATAAATCAAGACATTTTTCACACTTGCAGTTAAGACAATTTAGAGATATATTTGTGATGATAAAGAGTTAATCTGAGTGCTTATATAAATTATGTGTGAATTTCCTTAAGTGGTTAGACGATGAGGGTGACCCAAAAGTCAGTACCGATGAACGGGTCGCCCTTTTTATTGTCTATCGGTATCCCTACAAGATATAAAAATTAAGAAGCCGACCTCAAAATCTCTTTTGGGTCAGCCTCATCTTCATTCATGCTTTTGACTTCTGAATCAACTAAGAAACAGAAACGGCGCGCCTCATAATACGTTTCAACCGCCTCATTCCCGGCAAGCGCCCCACATTGTGCAATGTGAGATTTTTATAATTCAACAACAATATCATGAACAGAATGCCGACAATCACAGTAATGCCATATATTTCTTTCAGACTTACAAGGGTAGCTTGTCGAACAGCTTCATTGTAAATATCAGCATAAGAAATGTGATAGAACGCATGGTTTGTAGCATCCAATTCGGTTGTAAGTTTTTGCAGATTGTCCGGCAACACATTCTGCAATATTCTGCCAAAAATGGCCGACCCCATTGCCGGAGCAAAACCTGTACGGACAAATCCTATCAGTGACAATGCCTGAAAGAAATGCTTGAATGGAACGATACCCGTAGCATACACCGTAAGAGATACATAAATAATGATATACCCCATTCCGCGCACAAATGTGGGCAAATAAAGTTTCTCAATATTAAGTTTTGGATCAATCAAGAAATACATGATAACCTGATAAGCAATGATCAGCCCGAATCCAAATACCACGGGAATAATGTAATTACCGCGTAACTTGGCGTGCCAGTAATATGCGAAAGCTGCCCCGATGATTGTTCCGCCAAGGTTCCACCAATTGAGGGATGCAACGTTAAGCGAATCGAAGTGCAAAATACTGCCCGTAAAAATATTTTGCAACAGGCTGGGGGTGGTCAGAAACATATACAGCACAAGGAATAGAAATAACAATGATGGTAAATTGTGATACTTGAACGTTTCTTTTTCGATATAAGGATGACGCAGATAATACATACGACCGACATTGATCACCATCGCAACGGCGGCCACCACTATACCCATGCGAATCTGCCACGCATCAAGCCAATCGAAATATTCACCATACTCAAATACAAAAATCAAAGCCAACAAAAATATAGTCCACAATGCACCACCTATCCAATCGATGCCATAAAGAGGCAACGGCTTCATGAAACGGAAATGCCGCGTAAAAAGCAACACCATGAGCCACACTACGAGCATCAATCCGATAATGAACAAATGCATCAACCGCCAATTTGCCCAATCGCCAAGATATGTAGTTATAAGCCCGGATAACTGTACACTTCCCAACACCAACAAATAAAGCACAGGAAAGAATACACCAAAGTCGCGTGTAGGAGTAAGGCTCAACTGTACATTGGACATACATTCAAACATTCCGCACATTCTGAACACACCGGCCACAAAACAGGTTGCCACAAGTATCGGAACGTTATCTGTATTCATCGTTATGACATTGCACAAGATTATTACCGGACACACCACAAGGAGTATAGACCTCGACGTAAATCGGAATTTAAGCCGGAACAGTATCGGAAACACCACAGTCATACCCACAAATGAGGCATATCCGGCCATCATGATATCTTCCCGCATCAACGCAAGCGACCCTACCATTTGAGATGCCGATGACAAATAAATTCCTCCACACAACTGAAACGACAGTGCGAAAAAAAGGCACAGGAACACTCGCACCGGCTGTGGCACAGACTCTTTGAATATCATTACCTGTGCCGGAATATTAGGTGCTGACATTGAACGCTAATTTTTAAGTGTACATTCGACATTCATTCCGGCACGCAACCGTGCAATCTCTTCAGGACGGTTATTATCGGTAAATCGTATGCGAACAGGTATGCGCTGCTCTACCTTAACAAAATTACCGGCCGAGTTATCCTGCGGTATAAGCGAATAAGAGGCACCCGTGGCATCCGAAATCGATTCAATGTATCCCTCATAAATAACACCCGGCACGGCATCTACCACTATATTTACCAATTGTCCGATGCACATATCAGTGGTTTGTGTTTCCTTATAGTTTGCAACCACCCATTTGTCGGTATCATCCACTAACGTCACCATCGTCTGCCCGGGTTGCACAAGTTCTCCTTCATGTATGTTTTTACGTCCCGTCATCCCATCGGTCGTGGCAACAATTACGGTATATGACAAATTCAGCCGGGCAAGGTCGAGAGCAGCTTCTGCTACCTTAATGTCGGCTTCCACCTGCCCTATCCGCTGCGACTGCTCATCTTTTTGCAACGTTGCCGACCGACGTTGATGTTGCAATTGCTCATACCGCGCCTTTGCAGCTTCATATTCTGTTTCAACACGATCGAATTGCTGGCGTGTCACCGCTTCCTCAGCAAGCAGTTTTTCATAACGCTCATAGTCGGTTTTAGCATTTACAAGCCTTACGTAAGCCTCCTCTAAGCCTGCATCAGTGACAGATATGTTGCTTTGCGCCGTGTTCACCGTAGTGTGCATGGCCTTTAGTGCCACAAGTGAATTTTGATAATTGGCTTCAGCCTGAGCCAGTTGCAATCTGTACTCTGAATCTTCGATAACAAGCAATGTGTCACCCTTGTGCACATAACTGTATTCTTCAAAATATATTTTTTTTATGAATCCTTGCACACGAGTATTGACCGGTGTGATGTGTTGCCGCACCTGTGCATTGTCGGTGAACTCGGCTTTTCCAAGATGGAAAAAGCTAAATGAAACCCACACAATTCCGGCAACAATAATGATTGCCAATATAATGTTGATAACCAACACTTTTTGATTTCTGTTCATATTACCTTGTTTATTTTAGAGAGTTACAGACTTCCTACAGTCTTTTTGAGCAAATAATATTGATATATGATACCTATTTGAGCATTCGAAAGTTCAAGTTCACTGCTCAACTGGATGTTGCTTGCATCGAGCATATCGGTGACAAGCGCCAATCCGTTGATATAACGGCTGTGTACAACATTGTAGTTCTCATGTGCCAACTGCACATTCTTCAACTTAGTGCTATGCCTTACATAAGCCTCATCAAGCAAAATATATGCTTCATGTATGTCGTTGGAAATTTGCTCGTCGGCAAGGCGATATTCTTCCTCAGCACGCAAAGTGGCAAGTTTGGCTTTTTTCAACTTCTTGTTACTTTTGAATAGACTGTCAAAATTATAAGACACACTCACGCCTACATACCAATAATTAAAGTTCTTGTTTATAGCCGGAACTTCTATCAATATTGGGCCGTCAAAACTGTCGGCGGCAAAAAGACCGATTGTCGGTCTTCGTTCGGCCTTGGCCATATCCTGCTGTTTGCGGCTCATAGCCACATTCAGGTTGGCGAGTGCAAGTGATGGTGCTGCCGACTTACCTTCCTGCCACAAAGCTTCATTTCCCTTGTCGAATGACATATCGGCAATCGTTGAATCGGGAACTATCTCCACATCTTCGTCAAGGCCTATGGTAGTAGCCAATTGGCGGCTTAATATCCTTATTCTGTTAAGCGTGTTGGTCAAACCAAGCTTCAAATTTTCAAGTTGCAGTTCATAGCGCGTTATATCGCTCTTCAATGCCGTTCCTTGATTATATGACGCTGTTATTTCATCGATAAGCAGATTAGTCTGCTCTATGTTTTTTCGATAAATCTCGGCTTGATTGTTAAGTTGGAACAAGTCAAGATAATGTCCAATCAATAAAAAACGTATATTCTGCCTGTTATTGAGCAATTCGGTTTCGGCAGCCTGCCGGCTCAATTGGCTCAACTCAATGCCGGCATTGATGGCACCGCCGGCATATACCACCTGAGTGGCTCGAAGTGAAAAATTGTTGCCATAATGTGGCATATCGGTATTCTGCCCATTCGAAAAGTCCCTGTCCGACATCCATCCATCGCCTATATAACTAAACGACAAACTTGCCTCTATTGAAGGCAAACGGTCGTTTTTGGCAACTTTAACTCCTTCTATCGCTTCGGCCACAGCTATTTGGTAGGCCTTGATGCTTTTACTGTTGGCCTCGGCAAGATCAAACATCTCCTCGATGGTCAACACACGACGTTGCTGCGCATGACTTGTCGAAATGCAACATGTCAAAAGCATCACTATTAAAAACTTAACCTTATCGTTTGTTCTCATTTGCATCGTTTAAAATTCGGTGCAAAGGTCACAATTTTCAAAATTTGGCTTGATGTCAAAAATGTTTGCAAATTTGTCTTTTTTGAATATTTTTGCATTATTATGCAGAAAGGGAATATCATAAATTTGCACGAATTGATACAACGGCAAAGCAACGGCAATTGCTTCAGCAGCGAATTTGGTCACGGAGATGTCATAGCCATGCGCTTAGAATGGCAACCCGATGCAACACCCGGACCCTTGCAAAAAGGAATTTACATAAACGCATTTACATACATCCTGATAACCGGCGGAGATGCAACATTTTTGGTCGATGGTGTTGAATACACAGTAGAACAATGCGACCTATTCATTTTCTCCCCACTGCATTTAATAAAACTTCAAAAAGGAAATATCGGCTTCACTTGTCTTATATTGGGGATTACAAAGCAATTTATCGACAAGCTGCTGATAGAAAACATTCAGAATCGGATAGTCAGAGGTATGAGCATGCACCATTCTCCCATTGTACACATTCATCAATCCGATGCCGATATAATAGGCAAATGTATAATCAATGTCCACGAGCAACTGCGCCGCACTACACACCCCTTCCAATTGGAATTGGTGAGAAATGCAATCAACAGATTCAACATTGAAACCGATGCAGTTCTGCTCCATCCCGCAGACAATGACCGTTGGCGCAAATCGACACCGTTGTCACGACAAGGCGAAATATTACGACAATTCCGAAGCCTGCTATTCGAAAATTACAAAGTCAAGCACGATGTGGCATTTTATGCCGAAAAAATGAATCTGTCGTCACAATACCTGACAAGCGTAATAAAACAACAGGCAGGCCGCACTGTAAGTGACTTTATCAACGAGATGCTATACAGCGCAGCACGTAACCTGCTTGTACAACAAGAGTTTTCGATACAACAAATTGCCGAAGAAATAGGTTATTCCGATCAAGCCTCGTTCAGTAAAGCGTTCAAGCGCCTGTCGGGTATGAGTCCGCAACGCTATCGCCACCACCTGACCGAAATGATAAAACGCTGACTCAATAAACACCGCAATGCAATAACAACGTGTCACGGCGGCTTGGTGGCATATCGCAATCTCCACCAAACCGCCATGACACATTCATCCAATATGTCAACCACTCTCAATACACCATATCTGCCGACTTACTACTTATAAGTTTCGGCGATGTTGTATATCGATTTGAATATATCTTTGTCGATGTCGCTCAACTCCACATGACGGCGTGACATGACACGCTTGGCAATATCAAAGAATTTGTCCAACGACACATCACTAAAACCGGCCGTCGAACCCTCGGAGAATGATGCCACGAAATTACGCGGAAAACCCGAGCCATGCACGTTGACACCTACTCCTATCACCGTAGCCGTATTGAACATACAGTTAATGCCTGCCTTTGAATGGTCGCCCATGATCAATCCGCAAAATTGCAACCCCGTCTTAAGAAAGCGATGGGCAGGATAGTTCCACAACTTGATTTCGGTATAGTCGTTCTTAAGGTTGGACGCTGTGGTGCCGCCTCCAAGATTGCACCACTCCCCTATTACAGCATTGCCAAGAAACCCGTCATGAGCCTTGTTGCTGTAACCTATCATCACCACGTTATTAAGCTCGCCGCCTACTTTGCAATATGGGCCCAATGTAGTTGCACCATATATTTTGGTACCCATATTCACCTGGCTATGTTCACATGCCGCAAATGGCGCACGTATGCACGACCCTTCCATAATGGTCGCCTCCTTGCCTACGTAAACAGGGCCGTTTGTCACATTGATGATTGCACCCTCGATGCTTGCTCCTTCTTCGATGAAAAACTTCGATGAACCATCGTCAAACTCATGGTCACCGATAAGACGGTTGGTCGGACTTAGCGACTGCGACTTGCGTCCGGCTGACAAGCGGCGAAAATCAAGACGTAACTGTTCATCATTGTGCATGAATATATCATACAGCCAGTAAAGTTGCTTAGGCTCTTCGTGATATACCGTGGTTGTTGTATATAGTTTCTTGTCAAAATCCTCCATTGTACCACGGAATGCGATAAGCCGTTCCGATGGTGCCACCAATGCCTCCCCCTTGTCAAGTTGCAATATCGCTTCAACCAACGCATCACATGGATATATGTGTCCGGCAATGAAATAATTTTCATCGGTGATGGTAGTCGGATATTTTTTCATCAGATATGTGTCAACCAATGAACTGAATTCGGCATCGTTAATGAAATATTGCCATTTCTCGTAAATTGTGGTTATTCCAACACGGATATAAGAAATGGGTCGTGTGTAGGTTATCGGCAGCAAATTCATGTGTACCGCCGGATCGTCAAAGATGATAATATTCTTCATATATAGAAAATGTATTTATATGGAAAATAGATATGAAATAATAATCCCGTAATTTCCCACTAACGCCACAAAGTTAACGCAATTCTGCGTATTAATCACATAACCATCCAAAAAGTTCGACCCGGTGCCCTGTAAATAAGAGCCACGAGCTTTTTATTTTACGGTCATTCTTTGTCAAAACACGTTCCATGAGCAAATATCTATAGCAGCAAACGCAGCCATGCCATCAATGGCAACCGATAATGGCAATATAATTATCACAATGATACGTCGGAAACTTTCAAATTTAGCACAAGGAAAGCATAGTTGGTTCTCACGCTATAGCGTGGGCTGCTATTACCATATCCGTGCTAAAGGTTCCCCCTACGACCTCCAAATCAGAATGTGGTGGCGTTGCAGTTCCACGCTTGAACCAAATAACATCCTGTATTTTTCTGATTATCAAATTACACATTCAATACTATTTATAATTTGATACCGCAAAGTTCCCGCGATTTATAAGTTCTTCTAAGAAACCAGCACACGCTATCAACCCATTTTTCTTGTTATTAAGTGTGTTCTTTTGCATGAAAGCAAATTTTGTTCGTCGTGAGTGCTCTTGTATCGCAAAATTTAGTGTAATTTTGTAGCAAAATTCAGAGTGGTATGAAATTGAACAGGATAAAAGATGTTCTCGAGCAAAAGGGTATATCACAAAC
>CAYNBZ010000064.1:0-11103 GCA_964395975.1 uncultured Muribaculaceae bacterium
AAAAAAGGGCGACCCGTCAGTCGGTACTGACTTTTGGGTCACCCTCTATTTTTATAATAACAGAACAGTCACGGAAAAGTGCCGAAAACGCTTGAATAATATACTAAAAGTAACAATTACATATCTAACCGACACGAAACGCCTTAAATCTTGACAGGCAACTTTGTTTTTTTCAAATTAATGAATATATTTGTCTTGATACATATTAACTAAAACTTTTCCATTATGAACACATCCTACCTATTCTTAGCAACCGGTTTTGAAGAGATGGAAGCAATTGTCACCACCGACATCCTGCGTCGCGCCGGAATGGAGGTGGAAACTGTTTCAATCAACGATTCAAAAAAAGTGACAGGCGCACATGGCATAACAACCAAAGCCGACGCACTATTCAATGAAACCAACTTCACAGAGGCTTCGTGGCTAATACTCCCCGGAGGACTACCGGGAGCAAGCAACCTTTTCTCCTTCTCACCGCTGACAACCTTGTTAACCGAACACAATAAAAAGGGAGGGAAAATTGCCGCCATCTGTGCATCACCGGCCGTGGTGCTTGCACCACTCGGCATACTCGACGGGCGTGAAGCCGTATGCTATCCGGGATTTGAAGAACATATGCCCAATGCCAAAAAGGGATTTACACCGGTAGTCACCGACGGTAACATAATTACTGCCAACGGACCGGCTTCAGCCATGGCATTTGCACTTGCCATTGTAGCAAAAGGCAAAGGGGAAGAAACTGCGCGCGAAGTGGCAGAAGGGCTTCTTCTGTATAACCGCAAACATCAAAGCTACTACTTCTGACACACGTTGTCACACTCATTTTTCCCTTACACAAAACACAGCGCAAGCCCCCTTTCTTTAGAGGCTTGCGCTGATTTTAATGGGACATATCCCATGCGTATGCTATCAATCTAAATCAATGTTATGCTTCAACGGCGTGATGATAAACGAGAATTCATAATCGCCATAAGGCAACATATACTGAGACAAAGGCCATGCACCCCAACTGTCCACACAGCCAAGTCCCATCTGCACCTTGTCTATGAGCAAATTTGTGATGTCGGCCTGCTCAACCTCGGGCGAATGGCGTTGGCCTTTCTCAACACCATCATCAAGCGACTCTATGGTATAATGCAATGCCGATGCCGAGAATGGAGCTTCAGCAACGATTTTCAAACCCGAATGTGCAGAATTGAGTTGTTTCCACCACCGTATGTCAGTTTTGTTGCCCGTTTCCTGAGGCCGCAAATAAGGATAAAACTGTTCATCGACAGATTGCCTGTATATTCCGAGTAATGTACCATGATTACGGTCGCTGTAATTCTCGACAGGACCACGCCCATAATATTCGATATTATCAAATTCCCTGGGCATGGACAATTGCATTCCGAAACGGAACATTGGTGGCACATCACTACCGCCAGCCATCATCTTTTGGGTAACTTTTACGCTACCTTCGTTATTGATAACGTAGGTAAGGCACAATTCTGCTCCAACAGCAGGTATATCATAAGAAGCTTCAACAACGGCCAATCCACCGTCAACCTTCGATGTAATGGAACTGAGTTTTATTTCGGGATTGCGCCATACAGCAAATTTACGCTGGAAATCAGCACCCATGTCATTATCGGTAGGAGCACGCCAGAAGTTAGGAGTCAATGCACATCCATCCTTTATAAAATCGACACCACCGACAGTATAATGCGACATATAACCATCACGACGGTTAAACTCAATACTAAAGTCTTGCCCATGTACTATAAGATAGTCCTTGCGATAATCGATTATTTGTGGTTCGATGATTGGGAGATTATTAACCTCAACATTCCCTATGAGCATTTCAGGAGCCTCATAAGCCACAAGTGCAAGCTGATCCTTGGCAACTTCAGTTCCTGCCTGCAAAAGTCCTTCACGCTCTTTCAACTTGTATCTCACGGTGAGCAACCACTCACTGCAAGGACAGGTATTGCCAATGTTCAGATTCAAGGTAGAAGTCTGTTGTGGTGCAACATTTATGTCATCGACACGGCCATTACGCATCACCTTGCCGCCTGCCGACACCTCCCACTCCAGATAGTAGGCCGACAAATCACGGAAGAAATTCTCATTGAAAATTTCCACCTCGGCCAAACCCTCTTCAACACGACCGAGAGAGGTCCATATATTCTGGTAAAAATATGCCACTTCGACGGAATGAGGATTTGGGCAACGGTCGGGATTCACCAATCCATTGCCACAGAAATTATTGTCCGACACATCATAGCGGTTGAAATCGCCACCGTATGCAAATATCTCCATGCCATTGGCGTTCTTCCAACGAAGCGGTTGGTCAACCCAATCCCAAATAAAGCCTCCTTGCAGACTCGGATATTTCCGAATCAAGTCCCAATATTCTTTAAATCCACCACCCGAGTTGCCCATTGCATGAGCATATTCGCATTGGATAAGCGGCTTTGTGGTGTCAGTACGGCGAGCATATTTCTCCATCTGCTCGTAATTGGCATACATGGGGCAATAGATATCTGTAAAATCGTTATAGCCCGCCCGCTCATATTGCACAGGACGGCTCGGATCTTCAGCTTTCACCCACTCATAGCAATCTTCGAAATTCGGTCCGAAGCCACCCTCATTGCCAAGTGACCAGAAAATTATGCTCGGATGGTTGAAGTTACGTTGTACATTGCGTTGATTGCGTTCGAGATGTGCTTTGGCATACATCGGTTCTTTGGCAAGCGTTTCATCTCCATAGCCCATTCCATGAGATTCGATATTGGCCTCAGCCACCATATACAAGCCATATTGGTCACACAATTCATACCAACGATAATCATCGGGATAGTGGCATGTGCGCACTGCATTGATATTCATCTTTTTCATCATCTGCATATCTTGCAACATACGCTCATAGCTCACCACATATCCGCCATCCGGATCCATCTCATGGCGGTTTACACCTTTAATCAGAACAGGCTCGCCATTTACAAGCACTTGATTACCACGCAACTCAATTTTTCTGAAACCCACTTTGAACGGAATAATCTCGCCACTCCCTTCCATTGTGGCAGTAAGGGTATAGAGATAGGGTGTTTCGGCAGTCCATTTATGAGGATTCTTCACATCCAATACAGTGGTGCCGCTTCCTCTGACCGTTGCATACGCAACCTGCTTTCCATCGGCATCAACCAAATCGAGTTGTACATTGCCATTCCCTTTCACATCGAGTTCAACCGTTAAGGTTGCATCCTTATAGTCGGCATCGAGATCGGGAGTGAAACGTAAGTCTTGAATGCGCTTCTTGCTTCGGGCATATAAGTAACTGTCACGAGCCACACCCGACAGACGGAAGAAATCCTGATCCTCAAGATATGAGCCATCACACCAACGAAACACCTGAAATGCTATCAAGTTTTCCTGTCCCGGATTCAGATACCGCGTGAGATCAAATTCAGCCTCAAGTTTGCTGTCTTCACTATATCCTACAAATTTGCCATTTACCCACAGATAAATGCATGAAGTAACCGAGCCAAAATGAGCAATTATATCTTTTCCTTTCCATGAAGCCGGCACTGTAATTACACGCCTGTATGACCCTACATGATTTCCCTCAACAGGAATATGCGGCGGGTCGTTTTCAAAATAGTTGCTCCATACATACGGAATATTGCTATACACGGGATCACCGTAACCGTTAAGCTCCCACATTCCCGGCACGGGCATGTTGTCCCAGTTGTCATCGTTGTATGACACTTTCCAGAAATCAGTCGGGCGAGTATCGGAGTTTTTCACCCAATTGAACTTCCATGTGCCGTTCAATGTCATGTAATTCGCCGAATTTTCACGGACACCTCGTTGCGCCAATTCGACATTCTCATAGGCGAAATAATTAGTGTGCATCGGAGCACGATTCACCTCATTCACCTCAGGGTCGTTCCATTCATTAGATTGCGCGACTGCGACAAGTGCCGCAGCCGACATAATGATAGTCGATAATAGTTTCATCTTATTATAATCGTTTTTTAGGTTTATGACAAAAACCGTCAAAGTCGGTCTATTTCCTCAACCGAGAGATTGGTACATTGAGATGTTTACTATTGCAAATATAATGCAATATGGCCATAAATGCAAATTTAGCACACAGCAGCATTATATAGTGCCCGATCGCGCAACACGACAAAAAAGAGGTGTCAAAGAGATTTTCAAATCTTGACACCCCACAATTTTAAAACACTCGTGACTTATCAGTTGTAACGACCGGTATCCCACCAAACACGGACAGTGGAGCCATCGCCTTGTCCTTGATTCAAAGTCGATGCTGTCGCATTTGCTGCATTCTCACGACGCTCCGAGTCGATGTAACGGATTTTCTTGATAAACTCACCTGCCGATGGATCAATATCAGCATCTTCACTGTGCATCACCGGAATAAGTTCGGGATAACCGGTGCGACGGCACTCTGCCCAAGCCTCGATACCACTTGGATAAATCGCAATCCATTTTTGAGTGATAATCTTTTCCAATTTTTGTTCAAAACTGTCGCTCTCGTTCCAAGCCACATCTCCGGTGGTAATGTAAGTGTCATCATTGGCAGTACTCGACACAGATTGGTCGCTAAGGAACGAACGTTCGTCCTCAAACGATGCACGTATGCCCACCTCATAATTCTGCTGTGCATTACCGGCACCGCTCCAACCTCGCAATGCAGCCTCAGCCTTAAGCAGACACACCTCGCTATATGTCATCACTTTGAATGGCAAAGTTACAAGATCGTCAACAAGGACACCCGTAAGATTATAATCGGGATATGCTTGCAATCCCCACGTGCAAGACAATTGCGATATGTCGTTTTCGGCAAGTCCGAGTTCTGTCACATTCAAGCCATTGGCAAGTCCTACCCATTTTTGTCCCGTATAGCTATCCAATGTCCCATCAGCCATGGCATTGCCATAAGCCTGAGTGACACCAAACCACAATTCCAAACGAGGATCTTCAACTGTGCTGAGCGATGTAAGTACTTGCTCCATTTTCTTGCTCATGCAAAATTCGCTCCAATTGTCAATCATATAAAGAGGATGCCCCCAACCATAATCACCGGTGCCCGAACACAGCATATAGGCATTGTCATCATTGCTTTGCATCACCCCCGATGCCAATGCAGCTTCACCTTCTTCTTGAGCCCAATCGCTATCCACAAACGAAATACGCAAGGCGCAACGCAAGCGTAACGAATTGGCAAACCTAATCCACTTTTCCGTATCACCGTCAAAAATCAAATCATTATAGGAGCCACATGTTTCCTGATCGGCCAATCCCTGCTTAAGGATATTGACAGCATCGGTAAGCTCGTTGAATACGTCCTGATAAATCGATTCCTGCGAATCATAAGCATTCTGCGAGTTACCAAGCCCTGCCTCAAAATAAGGAATATCGCCAAAGCAGTCGGTCATCCCTATAGTGTTCCATGCCGTAATGATACGTATCATCTGGCAAATATCAGTTTGTTCAGGATTGGCCTCAGCCGTGTTTTTGGCAACTTTCATATGCTTCAACACCAAATAATACGGAGTCCAAAAGCCGGACGACGACCAAGAATCGTTATAACCATATCGGTCGGTAGGAAAACTGGTACTCTTATTGGCAAAATATTGACAATATTTTTGAGCATATAAGTTGTCGGATAATTGATAGACATCCGTAGCATTGATGTGCGTAGCCTTTTCTTGCACATACGGCAAAACATACTTCAAATTGGCCTCAGAAACCGTACTCGGGTCGGTATTCATAGAGTCGAAACGGTCGGTACAACCGCCCAGCAACCCAACGGCCAAATATAATCCTAAAAATGCTTTATATAATTTCATATCCAAATGTCATTTAGAATTTAATATTTAGAGAAAAACCGTAAGTCCGTGTCGGCGGCATTGAGCCATACTCGAATGCTTGATAATAATCGGCATACGACATAGCCGACTCTGGATTAACCGGTGCATCCTTGTAGAAATAGAACAAGTCACGACCAACTGCTGAAATTTTTACTGATTGCAACTTTATAGGTTCCAGCCATTTTTTCGGCAAACTCCAGCCAATCGACAATTCGCGCATCTTTACGTATGTACCACTATACATAAATTCCTCTGCAATACCATTAGAGCCTCCTACGGCACTCCAGTAATTTTCACCACTCACTTCAATAGTATTAGGTTCTCCGGTCGAAGCAAGTATCCCATCGACAACCATTCCATCACGTCCGGCCAATGTACGTTTCGAAGTTCCATAGAATGTGGCATCGGCATCTGTCATTGAAATGAAGTCGCCGCCATATCGCATGTCAATCAACATATTAAACGAAATATTCTTCCACGTCAACGTAGTCCCAAACGAACCTGTCCATTTAGGCAGCATATTGCCTATTACCTTGTCGGTTTCGGTCAGCGGCAACCCGTCATCGCCAATCAGTATCCGACCTTGTTCATCGCGCTGATAAGCCGTAGTGGCAACAATATCGCCATAGCTGCTACCCTCATTGACAACTACCGATGCAATGCTGGTGCTGCCAAGCGTGTAGCGTGTCACATCACCACCCAATTCAATACACTTGGTGCGATTTAATCCCCAGTTTAGCGTTACATCCCATTGCCAATCATTGGTCTTAATAGGCGTACCGGTAATGCTGAGTTCCACACCTTGACTGCGCATCTTACCGGCATTAATAATTTTCGATGTATATCCAGACGGTATCGGACTGTCGATGGCAAGTATCTGGTCGGTAGTATTGCTGCGATAATAAGTAAAATCTATCCCCAAGCGATTTTGAAACGTACGCCATTCAAAACCGCCTTCCCAAGAATTGGTATGTTCAGGCTTCAAATCGGATAAT
Source organism: uncultured Muribaculaceae bacterium (assembly GCA_964395975.1). Lineage (GTDB taxonomy): Bacteria > Bacteroidota > Bacteroidia > Bacteroidales > Muribaculaceae > Avimuribaculum. Next base: position 6,878 of record CAYNBZ010000064.1, read on the forward strand.
GGCAACGTATCGGGCAATTGCATTTCAAGATAACTACCACCGCCGTTAACATAGCTTACATATTGGCTGTAAACATATGCCAATTGATAGGCATCGGTATCGTTACCTACCATCGCCCAAGAACCGCGCACTTTCAAATAGTCAATCCAATCGGGCATCCTGAACATTTCAGAAATAATCCAACTCAAACTCACTGAAGGATAGAAATAAGAACGGTTTGCTGCCGGCAAAGTCGAAGACCAGTCATTACGTCCTGTGATATCCAAATAGGCCATTCCTTTATAGCCAACCGAAATATTACCCATAACAGATTGTATTTCTTTCTTGTAGTAAGATTCCGAGGCTGTTGGGTCGTCACCGTTCCCCATCCATATATAATCATCAATTAAAAATTGTCCAGCCGAGCCCGAAAGACCTTCATACTGCTGATTCTCAACAGATGTACCAAGATTGGCAACCACCGAAAATTCGCTGAACGTCTTTTTGAAATTAAGCATAACATCGGCCGAGAAATCCTTATGGGTCGTTTCACTATGGATATACTCAGTTACGGCTTTGCCTCCATCTCCACTATTAAGTGCATATGTGCGATATTGATCGTTATACCAATCGATACCGACGCGACCCGTCAAGCTCAAATAGCTTGTTATTTTTAAAGTCGCATTGATATTTCCAAGCAATCGATTACGCTTGTTGACGTTTCCGTTTTCCGACATAATCAATCCATACGGATTTGAGAAGTTATCAGCCGGCCCCGACCAGTTCATCACTTGCCCCGTTGAAGTAAGATTATCGGTGCTTAAATCCTTCAGACGAATACCACGCGGCATGGTAATTAATTGCCACATTAAGCCATAGCTGCCTTGCGCAGGAGCATTCTTTACCTTCTCGGTCATGTAACTGGCTTTTACACCCACAGTCAGAAAGTCGTTGCGCATTTCTGTGTTCAAATCGAAGTATTGTCGATTGATTTCATGTCCCGGCACATTGCCGTCGTTTCGACTGTCGGTAAAAGACAAACGACCTGTCATATTATCGCTACCGGCACTTGCTGTTATAGTGTTTGAATAAAGCAAACCTGTGTCATAAAAGTCCTTTATGTAATCGTCCTGAGGCAAAAGTGCCACTTGGCTGTAATTGGTATCTCCATAATAAACGTTACGCCAATGGTCAACCATCTGCCCCGTCATTCGAGGTCCCCAACTGCCACGAGCCGAAGTATTGAACGTCCCACCCGAGCCTTGTCCATAAACATTCTGGTAGTCATACGAATTATAAATCGAACTGACCTGCAGGTTGCCACTATATTCAAGAGTCAATGGTTGTCCTTGTTTACCTTTTTTGGTAGTGATGATGATTGCACCATTCTGCGCACGCGAGCCGTACAATGCAGCAGCATTCGCACCTTTCAGCACCGAGATGCTTTCTATGTCTTCGGGATTGATTTGCGATGCAGCACTGGCAAGGTCAAGGCCTCCATATTGGTCAGCTATCGACCCGTCATTGTCATTATTTATGGGAATACCGTCAACCACCCACAAAGGCTGGTTATTGCCACTCAACGAGTTCACTCCGCGCAATACTACACGGGTAGAACCGCCAAGTCCAGAACCCGATTGCGAGATTTGCACACCCGCAATCTTTCCCTGCAACATATTCGACAAGCTAAGCGATTTAGTATCAGTCATTCCATCGGTGCTTATCTCCTGCATGGCATAACCAAGAGCTTTCTTTTCACGTTTTATGCCAAGAGCGGTTACAACCACCTCGCTCAACTGCTCTGATGAAGGGACAAGGGTTATCCTAACCCTATCCTGCCCTGCGGTAGCCACCGTTTGCTTGTGATAGCCTACAAACGACACTTCAAGATTGGCATCACCTTGCACCGAAATACTAAAATGGCCCAAAATATCCGAAACAGTACCCTTAGAAGTCCCCTGCAATACAACATTGGCTCCGGGTATTGGGTTGCCCTCATCATCTACAACAGTTCCCTTTACCATTCTATATGTCAGACCATTTTCATAGGAACCGCCATTTGGAGATTGCGCGTTTACCGTAACCGCCTCCAATCCCAACAACCCACAGAAGAGAATCACCAAAAAATGTTTGGCGAATTTCTCACGTAGCAAATTGTTTCTCATAAGCTTCATCTTAAGTTAGTAGAACAAATTTATCTAATCTCGCATTTAAGTTTTTCCAATACTTGCCAACACTGGTAAAGGCCGCGTGGAACGTGGAAACAACCTTTCCACTTACCGCCTTTCAATGGCATAAGCACTTCTCCACGGCGGTTAAGGTAACCATACCATTCGGGATACTCTGTATCCTTGAAATGCGACCATGTGTAGTCATGTACACGTTCAAACCATTCGAGACAACGCCGGTCGCCCGTAAGTTGATACCCTTTAAGCGTCGAAATCAATGTTTCTATATGTACCCACCACAACTTCTGATCCCACTCAAGTTGTTGAGGCGGATAGCCCTTACGATCCATGAAATAAAAAATACCGCCAAATTCCTTATCCCATCCATAGTCGCACATGGTCAAAGTTATATTCTTGGCTTTTTCTATCAGTTCGGGGCGGCCAAGGCGCACGCCAAGATCCATAATAAACCACATGGCTTCGATATCATGCCCAGGAGTAACTTGGCGACCCTCGAACGAATCGGAAAGTTTTCCCGTATCGAGCACATTTTCCACTATGATACCCCCAAGTTCCGGACGATAAAAGACATCCATCACCTCGTGAATACACTCATCGATTACATTTTTCAAAAATCCCCATCAAGCAAGTGTTCGATTTCAAGTGACAAGTTACACAATATCATCGGCAAAGAGAATCCCTTGAGATTGCGTGTGCCCACATGCAGTTTATTCCACTTCCCTTTGGGATTGTCCTTCTTTGCAAGCACCACATCGAATGTACGCTTCGCAATGTCGGCATATTCCTTGCTGCCCGTTGCCAAAGCCAATTGTCCAAACGCCATTGTGGCAAATGTATAAGAAAAAATGTTATACGGCTCAACAAGCGGACGACCCGTTCTGTCGAGCGAGAAGTACCAATTGTAATTGCCGTCATGCCCGTATTTTTTCAGAAACTCGGCACCTTGAACGGCACAATCGAGCCATTCCTTTCGCTTCTCCACCTTGTTATACAACATGGCAAAAAGCCATACCTCGCGGCCTTGAAGCCAAATGAATTTGTCGGTGTCATACACATCACCTTTTCTATTCAAGCACGAGAAATATCCCCCATACTCTTTGTCTTGAGAATGTTCGAGCCAGAAAGGTAGAACATTCTCAAAGAGTTCATCTTTGTAATGTTTTGCTAACTGGTTAAAATCCATAAATCTGATGATATTTTTGGTTAATATTTTTGTGTCCAATATCGTTCTATTTCTTCGAGCGACTTGCCAGTAGTTTCAGGCATAAGTTTCCAAACAATGAGCATATAAGGCACACACATCACGGCAAACAGCAGGAATGTGCCAGCAGGTGTAATGTTGTGCAACAGCCAAGGCGTGAGCTGACCGACGAGGTAAGTCCCTATCCACAGAGCAAAACCTGCTATCGACATTGCCATGCCACGAACCCGTGTAGGATACATTTCAGACAGAAACACAAAAATTACCGCCGAAATGGAGATGGCGCAACAAAAAACGTAAAAAAGGAAGAACGTCAGCAATAAGCCGTTAGACAAACCTAAGCTGCCGCCGAAGCGGAAATAGAATCCGATCAACAGCAACGACAGTACCATGCCCGACACTCCATAATAAACCAGCGTTTTGCGCCCAACACGGTCGATGATGAAAACAGCAATCACCGTGGTTGCCGCATTGACAATACCCACAAGTACCTGACTGAACAGCGCATCACCGCCCGAAAGTCCGGCCTGCTCGAAAATCGATGGCCCATAGTAAAGCACGGCATTCACTCCCATGAACTGGCCAAGAATAGCTATTGCTGCTCCAATAACTACGGCTTTGAATATGCCAGGTTGCAACAAGAATTTCCAATCCGACCGCATCTCAGAACTAATCACCGATTTGGTTTCGGAAAGTTGACCTGTGGCATCAGCATCGTCACGATAAATCTTTCTGAAAACCGACAATGCACCATTATCTTGCCCCCGCAACACAAGCCATCTCGGACTTTCAGGTATATAATATAACGTGAGTTCGATGAATTCAGAACAACGCAAGCTGTGTGTCAATTGTTCTCT
>CAYNBZ010000065.1:0-11028 GCA_964395975.1 uncultured Muribaculaceae bacterium
ATTTCTCACTGCCTTACAACACTGTGAAATCCTAATGACCGATTTGGGATAAACGGAGAAAACAAAGAGGGTGACCCAAAAGTCAATAATGGCAGGAAAGGTCGCCCTTTTTCTCTTTTTAGGTTTTCATTAAGCTGGTTAGTAAAGCGATCATTGCTTGAGACTCATTTGGCTCATACTCATACTTGAATCTTGTTCTTTCACAAGCCCTGCATGAAATGCGTGCAACAGAGCCTTCAAGTCGGCAATCTGCGTTCGTAATACTTTTCCCTTGTCGGTGTCTCGCACCAGCATCCTTTGGCTGCTCATTTCCACAATTTGTGTAGTCGACTTAATATCTTTACCCTCTTTCACCGCTTCTTCAATTGAAGTAAAAGGTTCATGTTGTACAAGTTGGAATCCACGAGAGTGAAATACAAGTGTGTAGCCGGCAATTCCAGTTTCCGACCAATAGGCCTTTGAAAAACCACCATCGATAACCATCAGCTTTCCGTTGGCTCGTATCGGTTGTTCTCCCATTTTGGTCCGAACAGGCACATGACCATTGATAATATGCCGATGAGAACCTTCCACACCAAATGCATCAAGCAATCGGTTGCACACAGTCTCGTCGTTACGCAATTGATAATACCATCCCTTCACTTCCGTATGCGCTTCTTTGTCCTCAACAAAGTAACGTTCGAAAGTCGCCATCTTATCTTTGTCGAATGCCGGTGAATTTTTTCCACACCACAAGTACCACACATAATCGAGGGCAAATGCCTGCTCATCGGGGTCATCACAGCCGAAATAAGCCTCGCGCATCAAGTTGCCCACCTTGTTGAGCAATTCTTTGCCACTGTACAACCCGCCTCTTATCTTCACTTCCTTTAGAGAGCCATCCTCGTTAAGAGGAACAGACGCGTGAAATAACAGGTTGCTATTGGTAATAGTGAATATGCAACCATTGCGAAAAAGCCAATTGATGTGCTTTTGCAATTTCTCACTATGTGTAAACGAATTATGCAATCCATCAACGACATCTTGCTCCTCGGGAGTAAGACGATAAGGATCAACAGGATCAATGGTGGGAAAATTAGTATCTGTCAACTTATACTCCTTGCCACCGATGGTCACAATCCCTCTCTTTGCGTCGATTCCTTGCAACAATAGGCGGTCGTCCATTTCAAAATCAGGGCGACGCTTGATTATTGCCCCTTCGGTCTTAAACTGAATTATCGCTATCGCCTTGTGCATCTGAGCCGCAAGGCGCATAGATTTATAACTATAATTGCGACCTTCATTTTCACGCGGCATGAAAACAGAACAATCGTCGTCGCCATACACTTCGATTGCAAGCGTTGCAAGTGGCAACAAGTTGATTCCGTACCCGTCTTCAAGCACCGACTGATTGCCATAACGCAGTGCCAACCTCAACACGTTGGCTATGCAACTGTCATTGCCGGCTGCCGCACCCATCCACAATATATCGTGGTTGCCCCATTGTATGTCGCAATTATGGTACCGGCACAATAAATCCATTATTTTATCAGGATTGGCTCCACGGTCGAACACATCACCCAAAATGTGCAGTGAGTCAATGGCAAGTCGTTGTATGAGATTACAAAGTGAAACTATAAACTCATCAGCCATATGCGTCGAGATAATAGTCCTCACAATCACATCCACATACGCCTGTTTGTTTGGATCTACCGTACTTTCATGCAGCAACTCCTGTATAATATAGGCAAACTCAACAGGCATTGCCTTGCGCACCTTAGAGCGAGTGTATTTAGATGATACATTGCGACATACCATCACCAATCTGTTAAGCGTAACGAAGTACCAGTCATCTATCTCATCGAGCATTTTCTGCTTGACAAGTTCAAGCTTTTGCTCGGGATAATAAATAAGCGTACACAATTCCTTTTGCTCCCGTTGGGCAAGTGTTTCACCGAATATTTCACGCACCTTGCGCTTGATATTTCCCGAAGCATTGCGCAACACATGCTGAAATGCCTCATATTCCCCATGCAAATCAGCAAGGAAATGTTCGGTACCCTTGGGCAAGTTGAGTATTGCCTCAAGATTGATTATCTCGGTACTTGCAGCTGCTGCATTAGGAAAAATTCGAGCAAGCAATTGCAAGTAGCGCAAGTTGTCTTCGTCTAAGTTTTCTTCAGGTTTTGCGTTTTGTTCATTCATTTCCACTATGCTTGGAACGAGTATAAAGGTAGTCACATTTTCCATAACGGCAAAATAAATATCTGCAATTCCACACAAATTTTCCCTTGAATACCGTAAGACACAACGGACATCACTGATTTTGTTATTCATAGCCCTGCACGATTTGTCAGATTTTACGCAATTTGCTATTTTTGCCGCCAACCGAGGCCTAACAAGCAACTTTTTTCTTTTATGAAGACAATCCACTTAGCACCAATCGGAGGTCTGGGCAACCGCATGAGAACAATATCATCGGTTTATAACCATTGCCGCCAAAATGGGATAGAATTGATAATCCATTGGTTTAAAGAGCATAAAAAATATGGCTTCAATGCTTCTTTCTATTCTTTGTTCCGCCCGATCCCGACATTGAAAATCATCGACTGCAACCGACTCGACTTCTTCACATATAACTTGCCGTTCAAGTATAACCTATACATACCACGCATCATCGACCTCGTTTCCGGTCGGAATTCAATGTATAACCTCACATCCGATGCACTTTCCAAACTGACATTCGACAAGAGCATAACAATCGTGACCGGGTCGCAACAGGGAGACCTATATCCATTGTCACAACTGTTTAAGCCAACCGAAAAAATCCAAAAAGAAATAGACCAAATGAGCCTGTGCTTCGGAGAGAATGTCATCGGATGCCACATACGCAGAACCGACAATACCATATCCATCAAAGCGTCATCTGTCGAAAAATTTGAAACCCGATTGGACACACTTTTTGATGTCGATAAAAATGTGAAAGTATTCCTGTGCACCGACGATACAAATGTCAAAAACAGCCTTGTTGCAAAATACGGAGACAGGATTATAACCTACCATTCGGTGCTTGACAGAAATTCGACCAAGGGCATAACAGATGCCGTCATCGAACTGTGGCTTCTGTCAAAGACCAAAGAAATATACGGGTCGTACTGGAGTTCATTCTCGGAAATAGCAGCACAAATGGGCAGGGTCAAATTGACCATCATAAAATAGCCCCGCGCATCCTCACACGACCAAGCCATACAGCACGATAAAAAGTATTAAAAATAATACTGTCATATTGTTAATCGGCATTTTTTTAACTAATTTCGCAACAATTATATGGTATCTTATGGTACACGATGGCACAAATTCAGAAAGCAATTAAGTTGTTATATTTAAATACACATAGATTAAATAATTAACTATTATGGTTTATTCACAAGAAGTACAACACATGTGCTGTGTAAAAAAGGGAGCCAACCACCCTTCTGCCCCCATACCGGAGGAAGGAAAATGGGTTAGGTCAAAAGAAATTAAAGATATCTCAGGGCTTACACATGGTATTGGTTGGTGTGCCCCGCAACAAGGCGCATGCAAGCTTACTCTCAACATCAAAGAAGGCATCATCCAAGAAGCATTGGTTGAAACCATTGGTTGCTCAGGCATGACACACTCTGCTGCTATGGCTTCGGAAATCCTGCCGGGCAAGACAGTTCTCGAGGCTTTGAATACCGACCTCGTGTGCGATGCTATCAACACCGCCATGCGCGAATTGTTCCTTCAAATCGTCTATGGTCGTTCACAATCGGCTTTCTCCGAAGGAGGACTCGTAATAGGTGCATCACTTGAAGATCTTGGAAAGGGATTACGCAGCCAAGTAGGCACAATGTTTGGCACATTGGCCAAAGGTCCGCGTTACCTCGAAATGGCAGAAGGCTATTGTACCCGTATGGCTCTTGATGAAGACAACCAAGTGATTGGTTATGAATTTATACACCTCGGCAAGTTCACTGATGCTCTTAAAAACGGTGAAACTCCCGAAAAAGCACTTGAGAAAGCTAAAGGTCACTACGGACGTTTCGAAGAGGCCGCTAAATATATTGACCCACGTAAAGAATAAGGAGGAAACACACTATGTTAAGAGAAGTAAAATTTGAATCACAAGACCGTCGTATCAAGCAGATACTTGCTGCTCTCAACGAATACGGCATCAAAGATATAGAAGAAGCCAACAAAATTTGCGACGAAGCTGGCATAGACCCTTACAAGACTTGTGAGGAAACCCAACCAATCTGCTTCGAAAATGCAAAATGGGCTTATGTTGTAGGTGCAGCCATCGCATTGAAAAAAGGTTGTAAGAATGCTGCCGATGCTGCTGAAGCAATTGGTATTGGCTTGCAAGCATTCTGCATTCCGGGTTCGGTGGCTGATGATCGCAAAGTTGGACTTGGACATGGCAACCTTGCTGCACGTCTTCTTCGCGAGGAAACCAAATGCTTCGCATTCTTGGCAGGCCACGAATCGTTTGCCGCAGCTGAAGGTGCAATCAAAATTGCCGCAAAGGCTGATAAAGTGCGCAAAGAGCCATTACGTGTAATTCTAAACGGTCTTGGCAAGGATGCTGCCCAAATCATCTCCCGCATCAACGGTTTCACCTATGTTCGCACCGAGTTTGACTATTTTACGGGTGAATTGAAAGTGGTTGAGGAAATTCCTTACTCAAAAGGTCCGCGTGCAAAGGTAAAATGCTATGGCGCCGATGATGTGCGCGAGGGCGTTGCCGTCATGTGGAAAGAGGGTGTTGATGTATCCATTACCGGAAACTCCACCAATCCGACTCGATTCCAACACCCTGTTGCAGGCACTTACAAAAAAGAACGTGTACTTGCAGGCAAGCCATATTTCTCAGTGGCATCGGGTGGTGGTACAGGTCGCACACTGCATCCCGACAACATGGCAGCCGGACCTGCATCTTACGGTATGACCGACACCATGGGGCGTATGCACAGCGATGCTCAATTTGCAGGCTCTTCGTCAGTTCCTGCTCATGTTGAGATGATGGGCTTCCTTGGCATCGGCAACAATCCAATGGTAGGTTGCACAGTAGCCGTAGCCGTTGACGTTGCCACTGCACTAAACAAGTAAGCAAACAACAAATAACATAGGAAAACAGTTTCTCGTGCGACCTAAGGGGTCAAAGGGAAACTGTTTGTGTCATTTACATACACCCCATATCATTACATGTTAAGCCAAGCATATTGCACCATTTTATATTATTAAATCCTATCTTGAATCTATTGTGTGTATAGTTATCGTTTAAAACACGACCGGTTAAACACATATACCACCACGTTTAAAATTTAATGTTGTGCCATTTTAACTCGTCTCAATATTCACAGACTGAGAGCAAAATGCTACTTTTGTAATATTTTTAAGCAGAGATAGCTAATTATAAATATGGCAGGATTGAAATCTTTGGCCAAAGACACGGCCATTTATGGCATGAGCAGCATCATAGGCCGGTTTCTTAACTATTTGCTTGTGCCACTATATACAGCCAAACTCACCGTGGAATCTGGCGGATATGGAGTCATCACCAACATATACTCCTATGTTGCATTGTTGCTCGTCATTCTTACCTATGGCATGGAAACAGCATTTTTCCGTTTCGCAAATAAGCAAGACGAAGACCCTCAGCATGTATATTCATCAATACTGATTTCCGTAGGAAGCACGTCACTCCTGTTCATACTGTTTATCCTTGTATTCCTGCCGCAAGTATCATCACTGATGGGATATGCCGACCATCCCGAATACATCGGTGTTATGGCCGTATGCGTGGCCATAGACGCGTTCCAAACCATACCATTCGCCTATCTGCGCTATAAGAAACGCCCCATAAAATTTGCCACGTTGAAGCTTTTGTTCATAATCATAAACATAGCCCTCAACCTTGTTTATTTTATATTGTTGCCTTCCCTTTATGAAAGCCATCCCTATGTCATAGGCAAAATCTATGACCCATCCGTAGGGGTAGGATATGCTTTCTTCATCAATCTATTCTGCACAGCACTCATAACGCTATTTTTCAAACGAGAATTAACTGGATTCAAATATGTTTTCGATGCAAAGCTCATACAGCGCATTTTAAACTACAGTTGGCCGATACTCATACTTGGTATAACAGGTATATTGAACCAAACCGCCGATAAGATATTGTTCCCATTCATATATACCGGAAGCGATGCAACGGCACAACTCGGTATTTATGGTGCAGCAAGCAAAGTAGCAATGATAATGGCTGTCATAACCCAAGCATTCCGTTATGCCTATGAGCCATTTGTATTCGGCAAGACTAATGATCTCGACAATAACGCCACCCAAGCAACGGCCATGAAATTTTTCATCATATTCACCCTGCTTGCATTTCTTACGGTGATAGCTTACATCGACCTCATCAAATATATCATAGCCCCCGACTATTGGAGTGGACTTAAAGTAATACCCGTAGTGATGGCGGCTGAAATAATGATGGGCGTGTATTTCAACTTGTCATTTTGGTACAAACTCACCGACCGCACCATTTGGGGAGCAATATTTTCTGGTATCGGATGTGCCGTATTGATTGTCGTAAATGTAATATTCGTGCCACGTTATGGCTATATGGCGTGTGCATGGGGTGGATTTGCCGGATACTGTACTGCCATGCTTCTCTCATACTTTCTCGGACAAAAATATTATCCGGTAAATTATCCTATAAAGCAGATAATGGGCTATATGTTGTTAGCCATCGCAATATATTGCACATACACATTTTTCACACTCAGCGATTTCTACCTCAACATATTATTGCGAACGGCTTTGCTTATAGTGTTTATCATTGCAATTGCCAAAACCGAGCATATCAAGTTACCACGCCATCGTCCGGAGAAAAAGCAATAAACAGGATAACACAACGTTAGACAAATATGGGAGTTCATATCTATGAATACATTTATAAAAACCATATACACTGTGGCTGCAATGGCATGTGCGCTGTTGTTATTACACTCGTGCCGCGGAGCCAAATTGAGTGATGCCGAAGAGAAATATCAACGCGGCGAATACTTTGATGCCGCCGAAACCTACCGAAAGGTATATAATAAAATGAAAAGCCGTGAGGAACGCCCAACACGTGGAATGGTAGCATTCCAAATGGGCGAATGCTACCGGCGACTTAATATGTCAGCACGCGCATCGGCCGCATATCAGAATGCGTTGCGATATGAATACCCCGACAGCATGGCCTATTTTTACCTTGCCCATTCACTTCAAGCAGAAGGAAAATATTCTGCAGCTATAAAAAATTACGAAACATTTCTCACATATGTCCCCGACCACTATTTATCACAAGTGGGCATCGAAGGTTGTAGCCTTGCATTAAAATGGAAAGAAGAACCTACACGGTATATCGTAAAAAGTGCCAACCTGTTCAATTCACGACGTGCCGACTTCTGCCCAATGTTTCTCGATGGCAGTTTCGACCAACTGTATTTCACATCATCGACCGATGAATCGACAGGAGAGACCAAAAGCGAAATTACAGGAACGAAAAAAAACGACATATACTTTTCCAAGAAAGATGAAAACGGCAACTGGCAACGACCCGAGCCTGCCGAAGGTAGCTTGAATACCGAATTTGATGAAGGGATTACCACATTCACCCCTGATGGAACAACCATGTATCTCGCCAAAGCGCGAAGAGAGCTCAATGCCGGCACATCGGTAGAAATATTTTCATCGCAAAGGTCGGATGCCCAATGGAGCGAACCCGTGAAATTGGAAATTACGGCCGACACGCTGTCAGCCTATAGCGATCCCGCTGTATCGCACGATGGAAACTACCTTTACTTCTCAAGCGATATGCCTGGGGGAATGGGGGGCAAAGACCTGTGGCGCATCAATCTTAAAGAACAAGTTGGAACGCTCGAAAACCTTGGTGACCAAATCAACACTCCGGGCGATGAAAGATTTCCTTACAGTCGCACCGACAGTATACTATATTTTGCATCCGACGGGCATCCGGGAATGGGTGGTCTCGACCTGTTCAAAGCTACCTTGCAGCCCGATGGCTCCTGGCAAGTTGAAAACATGAAGCCACCAATAAACTCATCGGCTGATGACTTTGGTATAACATACGGTGAAGGCGAATCGGGATTTTTCAGTTCAAACCGCAATGATGGCCGCGGATATGACCACATATACAGTTTTATAAAACCTGAACTGAAAATCACAATTACCGGCTACGTACTCGACAAGGATGAAGAGCCGGTACCCGATGCTACGATACGAATCGTCGGAAATGATGGAAGCAACCAGAAAACCATAGGCAAGCCCGATGGATCATTTGAATTCAACTTACAACGCGGCGTACGATATGTAATGCTTGCAGGAGCAAAAAACTACTTGAACGTAAAACAAGAATTTGTGAGCGACATTGCCGAGGAAGATGCCGAATACTACGTGGAATTCTTTCTGCCGTCAATCACAAAGCCTCAAGTACTTGAGAATATTTTTTACGATTATGACAAAGCAACGCTACGTCCCGAGTCAAAAACAGCACTCGACGAACTTATCGTGATTCTTAACGACAATCCGAACGTAACAATCGAGATGGCATCTCACACCGACCGGTGGGGTTCAAACGAATATAACAATGCACTGTCAAACCGGCGTGCACAATCGGTGGTAGACTACCTTGTGGCAGCAGGTATTGCCCCTTCCCGCTTGCAGCCGCATGGATACGGCAAAAAACGTCCCAAAGTGGTTACAAAACGCATAGCTCGTCTTTATCCACAATTTGAGGAAGGTGACGAACTAAACGAAGCATTTGTGGAACAGCTTTCACCCGAAGACCAAGCAGCCGCCGACCAAATCAACCGCCGCACGGAGTTCCAAGTCCTTTCCATCACTTACCAACGATACTGAGCAAAATGCCTTTTGCGTAGCAACCAAGCGTTGGCACATTCCCTTTTTTAGTGGACGCACGCCACCGATTTACACTATGTCCGTGAAAAAAATTTCACAAATGGCACAATGTCATCAGAGCCTGCTATTCTAACCAAAGTTACAACAAACAAAAAATTTACAATTCACTGAAACGACAATTCAATTATAATTATTTTTGCAATAATAAAATCTAAAACAATATGCGACACCACTCAAACATGCACCTCGTGCTAACTTTGCTTGCTGTCATAATCAGTACCATCATTCCCGTCAAAGCTCAGATTCTTTGGGAAATTTCAAATAATGAAGCAAAGAAACCATCCTACATACTTGGTACACACCATATTGCCCCGATATCAATTCTTGACAGCATTTTAGGTTTTAAAGAGGCATTCAATGGTTGTCAACAATTATATGGAGAACTCGACATGGAATCTGCCACACAAAAAACAATAACGGATTCGCAACAATACATGGTCGCTCCAACTGACAGTACGTTAAGTAAAATTTTTACAGCCGATGAATTAACCTTATTGGACAGTGTAACGCAAAAATACATACAACTCCCAGCCGCCCAATTCGATATATTCAAACCCGCCGTGCTGAGTACACAAATCGCAATAATGCAGGCAATGTCAATATTCAAAGATTTCGATCCCACCAAACAAATAGACACATTTTTACAACAAATGGCCAAAGAGAAAGGTATGGAGGTAAAAGGATTTGAAACAGCCGACTATCAACTACAATTAGTGTTTGGAACTCCAATTTCCTACCAAGCACAAGACTTGATGAAAATGTTGAAAGACGAAATAGCCTATATGGAATATTCTCAGATGCTTGCCAACTTATATTCACGTCAAGACATCGACGGGTTATTTGAATTAATGAACGATCCGAGATTAGGCATAACAAAATATGAAGCAGAAACACAAATATACCGTAGAAACATGACGTGGATGGAACAATTAAAAGACATATTGCCCGAAGGCGGCACTTTCATAGTAGTAGGTGCGGGACACCTTCCCGGAGAAAACGGGCTGCTTGCATTATTGCGCAAAATCGGATATAACACGACCCCTGTGAAATGAACAGAATCTCCACTTATATTATAATGCTTATGTCATTGCTGACGATTGCATGTTCAACAGGCAACGACAAGAAAGAGGTATTCGATAAATTTGTCCATATTCCCGAACACAAATGGATACATTCAATACCATGCTATTTCAAGCCCATGACCGAATGTGACAAGTGTGACATAAAATTATCATTAAGGCACGAAAACGAATATAAATATGAACGTATCGGACTTACTGTCGATATTGTTGATGCCGATACAGTGACGTTACGAAAAACGGTTGTTATTCCACTCGTTGACAACATCGGCAACTGGACGAGCAACGGTTTTGGCTCGCTATACCAGTGTCAAACACACGTGTTCGATGACGTAAGGCTCGACTCGACATCAGTCATTCTCGTATGGCAATCAATGAACTGCGACACGTTGCAGCATATATCTGAAGTGGGTATCAACATCTCAAGAAAATAATTGACTCAATAATATTTGGATACGCACCTGCCGTTCATCATCTAATCGCTATTATTCAGCATAAATCGGAAAATATCTTTCGTTTCCACCACAAGATTCAACGCTTTTCGTTATATTTGTGATTGATTTCCGTAAGGTTGTCAGACATAGGAATGAAGAGCGTTATTGAAACTTTCTTGTTCAGTCAAATTCTCGCAAAGTTTGAATAGGGACAAAAGAGAGTAGCAACAACGCTCATGCTACGGATATGTACTATTCCGAAAGGGAGAACTATATACCTCGCAAGCGTGAGTGGCTGTTGCTTATCGTCCCACGGCAATGCGAGAAGCCTGACTGAAAGATAAGCGAAAATACAGTCCTCACGCTTTCGCATTTAATAACTTAAATGTTCCAATGGAGGATGAGGAACGGGGAAATAGTTATGACACCAGAAGATTTTTTTGGTCATGGAAGTTGTGATTCTAAGTAGTCTTCCCTTAAAAAGCCCATTTTTGCGAGATATTGTTCTGATACAGTATCTC
>CAYNBZ010000066.1:0-10992 GCA_964395975.1 uncultured Muribaculaceae bacterium
GAAAATAAGGTTTGACGGCCAAAACGGGGGAAATCCCACAACAAAGATATGGCTAAGATGGAACATTTACGGAATATCCCTATTAAAAGAATGGCACGAGTAAAACAAATTTCCCGCCCTTTATGCGAGAAAGCATAGGAGCGGGAAATTTGTTTTTATCAATGCTGCAAATAGTCTTTCCCTTTGCAGCTAATTTATGCATTGTCGGTTGGGTACAGTGGAATTTTATGCATCGATGTTAGCATATGTGGCATTGCTTTCAATAAATTCTCGGCGTGGGGCAACATCTTCACCCATCAGCATTGAGAATATGCGATCGGCTTCGGCTGCATCGCTAATATATACTTGTTTTAAGATGCGATTGGCTGGATCCATTGTGGTTTCTCTCAACTGTTCCGGATTCATTTCCCCAAGACCTTTATATCGCTGCAACTTTATCTGACGTTCATCTCCACCGGCATAGCGATCGATAAATTGGCGTACTTGTTGGTCGTTCCAACAATATTCGGTGTTATTGCCTTTGCTGCATTTGTATAGTGGCGGTGTAGCAATATATAAATAGCCGTTTTCGATGATTGAACGCATTCGCCGGAAGAAGAATGTCATAAGTAATGTTGCAATATGTGCTCCATCGACATCGGCATCGGTCATTATTATGATTTTATGATAACGAAGTTTAGACAGATTGGCTTCTTTTGGATCCTCTTCTGTGCCAATTGTCACTCCAAGGGCTTTAAACATGTTTACAATTTCTTCGCTATCGAATATTTTGTGTTCCATTGCTTTTTCCACATTAAGGATTTTACCTCGCAGTGGTAGGATAGCTTGGTAAACACGGTCTCGACCGGACTTGGCAGATCCTCCTGCCGAATCTCCCTCGACGAGGAATAATTCGCATTCTTCGGGGTCATGTGATGAACAATCGGCTAGTTTTCCGGGTAGGCCACCACCTCCAAGTGGACTTTTGCGTTGAACTTTCAGTCGGGCATTTTGAGCGGCATGTCGTGCTGTGGCAGCAAGTATTACTTTTTCCACTATGGCTTTAGCCTGCGTAGGATGTTCTTCGAGATAATTACCAAGAGCTTCCCTTACTGCCGATTCAACGGCACCTATGGCTTCATTATTGCCAAGTTTTGTTTTTGTTTGTCCCTCGAATTGAGGTTCAAGAACTTTTACCGATATTACGGCGGTTAATCCTTCTCTGAAATCGTCTTTACTGATCTCTACTTTTACTTTTTCGAGTAGCTTGGAGTCTTCGGCATATTTTTTAAGGGTTGCCCCCAAACCTCTGCGGAAGCCTGTGAGGTGTGTTCCGCCCTCAACAGTATTGATATTATTGACAAACGAATATATGTTTTCGTTAAATGATGTGTTGTACGTCATTGCCACCTCTACAGGAATACCTTGTTTTTCTGTATTGATGTGTATCACATCGTTTATGAGATGTTCTTTGTTAGAATCTATGTATCTTACAAATTCGTCAAGACCTGTCTCAGAATAAAATTGTTCGCTTTTGGGATTTCCTTCTTCATCTAATTGCCTAAAATCGGTGAGTGTCATTCTTACGCCTGCATTTAAAAATGCAAGGTCGCGTAAGCGTGTGGCAAGTATTTCATAGCTATAGACAGTTTCGGAGAAAATTGAAGCATCGGGGTGAAAAAATATTGTGGTACCGTGGTCATCTGATGTAGTTTCTCCAATTATGGAAACCGGTGCTTTGGGATGCCCACAGCTATATTCTTGCATATATATTTTTCCACCACGACGCACTTCTGCACGTAGGTATGTGGAAAGGGCATTCACGCACGACACTCCTACACCGTGCAAGCCACCTGATACTTTATATGACCCCTTGTCGAATTTCCCACCGGCATGAAGTACGGTTAGAACAACTTCAAGAGCCGATTTATGTAATTTCTCGTGTGTATCTACGGGAATTCCTCGACCGTTATCTACGACTTTGATGGAATTATCTTCTGTGATTGTAACCTCAATGTGTGTGGCAAATCCTGCCATTGCTTCATCAATGGAGTTATCAACCACTTCATATACAAGATGATGTAGACCCTTGCTGCTCGTGTCGCCAATGTACATCGACGGGCGTTTTCTCACGGCTTCCAACCCTTCGAGAACTTGAATGTTACTGGCTGAATACTTTTGTTCTTCTATTTCTTCTGATGACATAGTTATTATTTCCCCTTTTGCTTATTGCCTTTAATCATCGGTGTGTTGCTATGATTAAAAACATGCGTAAAAGATATATGTTCTTATTAATTTCAGATAAGCAAAATTACAAAAAAACACCGAATCTTGCAAATTTGTAAACATGCTCTGGGATAAGGAGAATCTGTTTGTAATGGTTAATCAAACACCCCTTCAATCGCTTCGGTAGGAACTGCATTTTCGTCATCGGTTTGGTCAATAGGTACGCCAACAACACCGTTTCTTACGCATGGATCAAAGTCTTGTGGGAATTCAAATTTTACGTCCTGAGAATAGGGTAGAGAGGAGTCGGCATATACTTTTGTTATGTAATGTCCATATATTGGCAATGCCATTTCTGCACCTTGCCCATTGGCCATGGTATTGAAATGTATGTAGCGTTCCTCGCCTCCAACCCACACGCCAGTTACAAGCTGTGGGGTAAAACACATAAACCAGCCATCAGCATTAAAATTGGTGGTACCGGTCTTGCCTCCCATTTCTGCCGTTAAATTGTATGGACTCCTGCGTAATCTGTTTCCTGTGCCCGAGTCGACCACATTAAGCAGTATGGAAAGGATTTTGTAATATCCATCTTCGCTTATGCACTCGGTGTGTTGCGGAACAAATTCACTGATAACATTCCCTTGATTGTCGGTGATGCGTGTCACGAAAACAGGGTCGGCACGCATACCCTTGTTGGCAAATGCGCTAAATGCAGTTACCATTTCTTTGACCGACACGTCACAGGAACCGAGACAAATTGATTTTACAGGGTCTAGGTAGTTGGTTATCCCGAAATTGTGCATATTACGTACAAGCTGGGCCGGTGACAAATTATCCATCAGTCGAGCCGATATCCAATTGTTTGAGTTAGTCAGCGCCCAACGTAATGTTACCATTTCTCCGATTCGGGCGTGTCCGGCATTTCGTGGCATCCATGGACGGCCGAGTTCATCTTTCAGTACCGGTTGTGAATTTAAAAATTCATCACACGGAGTATAGCCTTCTTCCATGGCATAAGTGTAAAGAAATGGCTTTACTGTTGACCCGATTTGCCGACGACCTTGGCTAACCATATCGTATTGGAAATGCTTGAAGTTTGGACCGCCGACATATGCTTTCACATATCCCGTTACTGGATCCATCGACATCATGCCGGTTCGTAGAAAAGATTTGGCATAAAGTAGAGAGTCGAGCGGCGACATTGTAGTGTCGATGTCACCATCGTAAGAAAATACTCTCATTTCACGGGGCACGTTGAAATTATCATATATTTCATCATCGCTCAAGCCCTTTAATTTAAGCACCCTATATCGTTCACTTTGTCTGATGGCTCGGTTGATGAGCTTGTCTCGCTGTTCAAGCGATAGTTCGGTGCGGTTGGTAGTATATGGGTTGTTTGTCCCTTTTTTCTCTTTGATGAATCGTGGCTGCAAACTTTTACCAAGATGCTGCAATACGGCAGCTTCTGCGTATTTTTGCATACGCGAATCGATGGTGGTATATATTTTTAATCCATCGGTGTAGATGTTGTATTTTGACCCATCGGGTTTGCGATTTTTTTCCACCCAGCCAAATAACGGATTATTGTTCCAAGCAATTGAGTCGTCTATGAATGCTTGTTGGTTCCAACTTGGATAATTTTTTCTATCCGGATGTTTGGCCGAAAGCATACGTCGCAATTCTTCACGAAAATATGGAGCAACTCCATCTTTGTGGTCTACTCGATGGTAATCGAGAATGAGGGGTTTCTTCTTCAGCTCTTCAGTTTCCTTTTCGGAAAGCATACCTGCTTTGCACATTTGGTCGAGTACTATATTGCGTCGTGCACGAGTACGCTCATTGTATCGTACAGGATTATACAACGACGGATTTTTAACCATGCCGACCAACGTAGCTGCTTCTTCAATGCTTACGTCACGAGGCGATTTGCCAAAATATACATGGCATGCGCTTTCTATGCCAACGGCATTGTTGAGGAAATCGAACTGATTAAAATACATTTGAATGATTTCGTCTTTGGTATAATATCGTTCAAGTTTCACGGCAATAGCCCACTCGATAGGCTTCTGCAACATACGTTGAAACATATTCTCATAGTCGGGCGAGTATAATTGTTTTGCAAGTTGTTGTGTGATGGTACTGCCTCCACCTGCATTTTTTTGCCTAAGTAATCCACGTTTCACAACTGCACGGATCAATGCCTTAAAATCAATGCCGGAATGGCTAAGAAACCGTTCGTCTTCTGTAGCAATCAGTGCATTTGTAAGATAGGGGGATAATACATCAAAATCAACAAATACTCGATTGGCCATACTATAATAGCGTCCCATTTCTACGCCATCGGCAGTGTAAAGCACAGTGGCATATCTGTCGGTTGGATTTTTTAATTCCTCAATAGGTGGCATGTAACCGATAATGCCATTATAGATGAGGTAAAAAACAACAGTGAGTGTCACCACCACTATGGCAAACATAATCCACATACACTTTATTATGCGTTTTGTGAATCTGCTTAGTTTTGTTATATTTGACTTATTTTCCTTAGATTCCATTGCTGTAAAAAATTACGATATGTTTATAATGCAAAACAGGAAAAGATTATTTTGCAAAAATAACCAAATATTGCGATACCCTGTAACTAAAGCATATAATTAATCTGTATTAAAGCAAGAATATCTTTATAGATAGTTAACAAAGCGACTACCTATGATTACACTGAGGCTTACTGTTTTTTGAATATGTATTTCTTAATTTATGGGTCAATCCAGTCGCCGTTAGCCTTTATTAATGCAATGAGATGTGGGATGGCATCGTTTTCAGGTATATTCTTTTCAACACACTCTTTCCCTTTATAAAGGCTGATTCTCCCTACACCGGCACCTACATATCCATAGTCGGCATCGGCCATTTCTCCGGGACCGTTGACGATGCAACCCATAATCCCTATTTTTAGATGCGACAGGTGGTTGGTGGCTTCTTTAACTTTGTGTATTGTGGTCTGTAGGTCATACATGGTGCGTCCGCAACCGGGACAGGAGATGTATTCGGTTTTGCTGATGCGTTGGCGTGCTGCTTGTAGTATGGCAAATTCATAACGTACTATGTCGCTGAAATTTTTGTAATTGGGTGCTTCCATCCACACACCGTCACGAAAGCCATTGAGCAGCATTGTGCCGAAATCGACCCCTGCCTTGACTTGTAGCCATTCATTGTCACTGTCAGGATATCGGTTTAAAGGTATTGCTGGTGCATTGATTCCTCGGTCGATAAGTGAGTGTATGAATGCTTGTTGGCTGCCTGTAACGTTGACAGAAGAAGGTTTCACTACAAGTACCGTATCTTTTCTGCCAATCAAGAAATCGAGTATTCCGGATGCGACATCAGTCTCGGCAGATACACATAACCATTTTATAGAGCTTGAACAATTTGCAATGTCTCTGATTTCAGCAATGGAAAATAACGGTGACACATTGTTGCATTCTTTATATTTATTCCATGGCACTATGTATCGACCTTGTGTCAACGGAACTTTTCCATCAGCTATGTAGTAAAAATCCGGTCGTGGCTTGCCATATACATTGCCAGGCATGCAAGATGCAATGGTAACAGGTGCTTTATTGCCGCCGATAATACCTCCGACCACCGTGGTTTGACGGCGCATTGGTTTTATACGGTCGTATCCGTGACTTATATTTCCTTTAATGGGCCTATGGCCTGCACGCGATGTTATGTATCGTACAAGTTTCATTGCTACCGGTACTTCAAGTTCCGGTTCCTCGCTCAATGAAACGCGAATGGTGTCACCAATGCCTTCGGCAAGTAGAGTGCCAATACCGACAGCCGATTTTATGCGTCCGTCTTCACCATCGCCGGCTTCTGTAACACCAAGGTGAAGAGGATAGTGCATATTTTCTTCATCCATGGCTTTTACCATCAGTCGCACAGCTTCCACCATGAGTATGGTATTTGATGCCTTCATTGAAATCACCACGTTATGGAAATTTTCGGCTTCGAATACTCTCAAGAATTCCATTGCGCTTTCAACCATTCCTTCGGGAGTATCTCCATATCGGCTCATAATGCGGTCGCTGAGCGAGCCATGATTCACGCCAAGCCTTACAGCCGTGTTATGTTGCCGGCACAATTCGATAAAAGGCAACAGTGCATCATGAATGCGGCGTAATTCGCAGGCATATTCCTCTTCTGTGTAAGTAAGCACTTTGAATGTGCGAGCAGCATCAACAAAATTCCCTGGATTGATACGTACCTTGTTTACAACCTTAGCTGCTGCGTAGGCGGCCGAAGGATTGAAGTGTATATCGGCTATAAGGGGTGTGGCATACCCTTCATTATGCAAGAGTCTGCCAATTTCACCAATATTGTTTGCTTCGCGTACACCTTGTGCCGTAAGTCTTACATAATCGGCACCTGCATCACATATGCGGCGACATTGCGCTACGCTGCCAGATGTATCCATTGTTGATGTGGATGTCATCGACTGTACTCTTATGGGAAACTCCGATCCGAGGGGGGTTTCTCCTATGTCAACGCGAGAAGTTGTGCGGCGAGAGTAATTCATAAGTAATGGTTTTGTTGTGTTCTCGATTAATTTTTTGCCAATTCTTATCCAATATTCGATAACATGGAGATGGAAGTTATATCATGATTCAGCCACGTATTCGATCAGAATATTACCCCTTGTAAATGACAGATAGATTTTTAGCAATGCCGAAATTAGCCTTCTAGCATGAGCAGAAGGCCACATCAATGTCAGAAACGGTTTTTATATAAGGGTAGTCCGAATATATATTTGCCACTAAACTGTCTGTCAATTGGTCTTAAATTTGAATTTGACTTTTTGTAATTCTTCGTTGGCTGTGACAATTTTCCTAGCAAGCCCTTTTTTATAAACATGAAATTTACTTGATAGTTCCTTGTCACTTAGTGCAAGAATTTGTGTTGCAAGTATGGCCGCATTTTGTGCTCCATTTATTCCTACGGTGGCAACAGGTATTCCCGGTGGCATTTGCACTATTGATAGCAGTGCGTCCATTCCTTCGAGCGATGATTTGATTGGAACACCTATAACGGGGACGGTGGTCATGGCTGCAATTACACCCGGCAGGTGTGCAGCCATTCCCGCAGCGGCAATTATCACGCGTATACCACGTTCTTCGGCTTTGGAAGCAAAGTCGGCAACTTCATCGGGTGTGCGATGCGCCGACAAAGCGTTGATTTCAAATGGAATTTCCATTTCATCGAGCAGCACGGCAGCTTTCTCCATTATAGGTAGGTCGGATGTGCTACCCATTATAATGCTTACTATTGGTTTCATTGGAATTTTATTTTAAAAAATATGTATATTTAGGAGAATAGTACGCAAGTTAGATACACCACTGCAAAACCATTAATCAAGCCCATCAATACTTGCATTAATGTATGTCGGTTCATGAATATTCGTGAAGAGCCGAGGCATCCTGCAAGTAGTACAAGAAGTCCTATGATGAACTTCATGTCGATAACATTGCAGCCATCGATATGGACTTTTACGGCAAATGCTATCAGACCGCCTATCCCCGCCATGTGCGCACTGATTTTCCACCAAAGTGTCACTATGGCCGATATTAAACATGCCGCAGCACCACCGGCCATAAAGAGTACGACCCACATAGGTGTGTGGATGTGGTAAAGATATATGGCCGAGCATATGTAGCATAGTACAGTGGCAATGTAGGGCAACCACCGTTCTTCACGTTTGACAAGCCGTTTGTCTTCGATTAATTTCAGATTGTGTAGAACTGCTATGGCCACCATGGGCATGATGCAGGTAATGCCAAATACCACAAGCAGCACCACGAGTCGTGTCCCCGTGGGTATATAACACAGCACTGTCCCCCACAAGGCAAGGAATATGCCAAATGTAGGCATAAGTAACGGACTCAGAATGGTAGAAAAAAATCGTGCACAGATATATATTATCGAATCGGCATTGATTTTACTCATTTTAAGTGTATATTTAGATTTATATTTCTTTGCGAAGCCTGGCCACAGGAATCGAGAGCCGTTCACGATATTTTGCCACTGTGCGCCGAGCTATTTCGTATCCTTTTTCTTTTAGTATTTCACATAATTTCAGATCGGAAAGGGGCTTTTTTTTGTCTTCGGCAGCAACTACCGACTTAATTATCGATTGTATCTCACGAGAAGAAACTTCTTCGCCTGATTCATGTTGCAATCCTTCGCTGAAAAAGAATTTCAAGGGATATACGCCCCATTGGGTTGTGACATATTTATTCATTGTCACGCGTGAGATTACCGATACATCAAGTCCCGTATCATCGGCAATATCTTTGAGTATCATTGGTTTTAGTTTCATTTCGTCGCCTGACAGGAAAAAGTCGCGTTGTCGCAAAGTTATGGCTCGCATTGTTTTGAACAATGTTTCTTGCCGTTGCTGTAAAACCTTTATGAAATCGGATGCTTTCTCATACTTGTGTTTAATGTCAGCTGCTGCTTCTTCTTCGCGACGGTTGGAAGGTTTTTTCCCACTGTACTTATTGTATAGCAGTGAATAACTTTCAGATATTTGTAAGTCGGGAATATTATTAAGCAATGTCAGATTTATGGTACCTCCTTCGACATCTACGTTAAAGTCGGGTATAATTTGTTGGCTATGGCTCTCGTCGGCAATTCCTGTGATCGTATTTCCCGGTTTAGGGCTAAGTTGCCGTATCACATCCATTACTTTTTTTAATTTTTCATTGTCGATACCGAGAGTCGATACTATCTTCTCATAATGTTTTTTTGTGAACGGCTCAAAATATTCGTCAATGATTTTGTATGCGAGTATGTGCGTTTCGTCACCTTTTTTTCGTTCAAGTTGCAGCAATAGGCAGTCGCGCAGGTTGGTGGCTCCAACACCGGCAGGGTCGAGATCTCGCACGATTTGCAATACATCTTCAACTTCTTGTTCATCGACATTATTACCCGTTTGAAATACTATGTCATCGGTAATTGCGCTCACCTTACGCTGCAAGTATCCATTGTCATCTATATTTCCAATTATATATTCAGCGATAAGTCGTTGTCGGTCGGTTAGCTCACGTTCTCTGATTTGTTCCATCAAGTAGTCGACAATCGAGCCTTCGGCAATTATTACGGCATTGGGCGTTTCATCATCGGCACTGCGGTTGGAGATATTGGTGCGGTAATATGGAATGTCATCTTCATCGCGATAATCGGCATCCTGTATTTGTTCGGGCGTTTCATTGAATATTTCCCCTTCTTCATCTTTATTAATCTGTTCGGTTTGAGGGTCTTCAGAAACTTCAAGAGCGGGGTTGTCATCCATTTCGCGGCGCACTTTCTCTTCAATTTCTCCGCGGTTCATTTCTAACAGTGGTACAAGGAGCAATTGCAACGGGGATAATCGCTGCGTTGTTTTTTGCTCTTGTGTCAAGGTCTGTTTTCCTGCCATCAATAATCTATCCTTTTCAATGAACAAAGTTAATGCATGGTGAGCGTAAATGCAAATTAGAGTATGTTCAAAATTTGCAAATTGCAAAATCAAGCAGTCATGTATGTTTTTCCGGATTCTAAATCATTTTCCCATGAAATATTGTGACTGTATTTCGGAGGTTTTTATTAGCTTATAATCATCTTATTATCAATACTATAATTTTATCAAAATCGCTCGCGTAACAAATGTGCAACAAAAATCCGAAAAACTATTTCCCCTGTATTTAACACTATTGTAATCAAATGTTAAGAATCAAAACCCAAAGTATGAATGTTAAATCTTCATTTTCTGTCAGAGAATTTTTGACTGGCATTTTAGCTGTCACATTAACCACTGCAACCGACAGAAATATGCTTGTACACTCCGACATTCAAGATTGTGGCAAAGTTGGCAAATTTCAGCTGCTATAAAAACCTGTATGCAAGGTTAAAAGTGAATGCTCCCAGTGGAATTTTTTCGCTATATGGCTTGTACATTCATGCGCAAGCTCGCCTGTGCGGATTGATTTTCTCTGCATTCAACAATTCATTGACATGACAGACAATGAACTATTGCAAATGTCTTTTGACGATCTGCCTCGTGCCGTGGCTGAACTTCACACAAAAATCGACACGCTTACCGAAATGGTAGAGAAACTGATGTCGGCAAACACCACGCAACCCTTACCGGAGATAATGACAGTGGAGGATGTATCGTGATAATAGGGAAAAAGGAAATCGGACAACTCCCAACCGATGATGCAGAGGATCAATGCCGTGACGGCAATTCATCATGGTAACCAACGCAAACGGCCATATTTTAGACGGTAATACCTTATTATATACAGATGTGAGATATGGCGGGAAATGAAGCATTGGTAAGGCGTTTTTTAGGGCTGGCAAGTTAATGTTTTCGTCCACGAAAACTACGCCACCAACGGCGACCCTGCCACGCAGAAAACGGCAAGACCGGATTGCAGCCCTAAAAACAAACTCCATTTATAAGGGAATAACAACAATCGAATGACAGAGCAAGACACCAAATCATAAAGGAGGCCGCCCGGTTGGCAGGGCTGTACATTCCACTATCCATACACTGCGCGAGGCACTGCTGGGCGAGCATCGCAAGGAGCAAGAACATACCGCTTTCAGTCATCAGCGAGGGTATGGGTTACGATTCGGAGGAAACCACGCGCATCTATCTCGCCTCACTCGACACAAGCACGGTGGATAAGGCGAACAGCCTTATTCTGAAAAGTTTGTAGCGAAAATTTCCGGATAAAATTT
>CAYNBZ010000067.1:0-10786 GCA_964395975.1 uncultured Muribaculaceae bacterium
TATCAATGACGGACAACTGACATTGTTTTGACTTTATATCGAACTCACGTTAAATTATTTAGAGATACAATTGTGTATTCTTTAGGGAATATGCTTCTGAGATTCGGGAAATTGATATGTTCTGTATTTCTATGTTTAGATGCAAATTGCCACCCTTGTGTGAAGCTGATAGCATTATGCTTTGTATCGAAATGTTTTCAATTGCCGGTATAGTAGGGGACTATGCAATGTGTAATCTCCATATTGGCAGAATGGATTTGCGTGCGACTTAGTACAACAAAAGAGATGCCATAGACTCACGCCTACGGCATCTTCTTCTGCATTTATACGTAACAATAAAAAAATTAGTGTGCGTATCGAGATATTTGTGTTTTAGTCGAGCACATCTTCATGGCTCGGTACGGCAACGATTCGCAACTTGTGGTCACGGATAAAATTGGTGATTTTATCGCGTTCTGCCGATGGTTTCACATCGTTTTCTATACGGCGCACTGCATTGAATACCGAAGTGTTGCATTGATACACATGACGGTATGCTTTGGCCACGTCATCAATGGTATCGTCAGAGAACCCCTTATGACGCATGATGTAGGCATTGACACCATAGTAGCTGATGGGGTTGTGAGCCATGATGACGAAAGGCGGCACATTACCATTGACACGGCAACCGCTTTTTATCATTGCCCACTCACCGACTTCGCTACTTGGATGAAGCATTACCGACGAGCCA
The DNA here is from genome assembly GCA_964395975.1 of uncultured Muribaculaceae bacterium. Taxonomy (GTDB): domain Bacteria; phylum Bacteroidota; class Bacteroidia; order Bacteroidales; family Muribaculaceae; genus Avimuribaculum. The sequence goes on from CAYNBZ010000067.1 coordinate 731, forward strand.
AGGATGACATATGAACCTACCTTGCTGTCATAGCAAATATTGCTCCCGTTGCCAAGAATTACGTTGTCGCTGATTTCGGCATCGTGCATGATGTGTACTTCGCCCATGATAAATACATTGTTGCCTATGCGTGTGGCACTACCGTTATATATTCCTCGGTTAATGATTGTGTGTTCGCGAATGCGGCAGTTTTCACCGATGAAGACGTATGAAGGCTCGCCTTTCCAACGCAAGTCTTGAGGCTCTGCGCCAATGATGGCACCGTTATAGATTTTGCAGCCGTTCCCTATGCGAGAGCCGTTGAGGACACTCACAAAAGGGTATATGGTGCAATTGTCGCCAATTTCTACGTTCTTACTGATGAACGCGAATGGGTGAATGGTCACGTTTTTCCCTATTTTTGCTGAGGGATCGACGTGTGCTAAAGGACTGATCATGGTTTATGAGTTTTTAATTATGTTTATGCTAACGTCCACCGCCCAATGACTGATACAAGTTGATGGCGGCTTGGTTGATGGTCAAATCGGTGTTGAGCAACGACACTTGGCTGTCAAGTAGCGATTGTTGTGCAGTCAACACTTCAAGATAAGTAGTAGTGCTAAGGCTCAGCAAGTCTTGGTTGTATTCCACGGCTTTTTCGAGCTTTTCCACTTGGAGTGCTATGCTTTGTCGCATTTCCTGTGATTTCTCCATTGTAACGAGGGCATTGCTTACTTCGGCTGATGCGTTAAGCACGGTGTATTCGAATGTGTTTAATGCCTGTTCTTGTTGTGCTTTGGCGGCCTTGAGAGTAGCAATGTTTTGCCCACTGTTGAACAATGGCAAAGTTAATTGCCCTGCAAGACTCAAGAACCACTTGGCAGGATCTACAATTGTGGTTCCTATGAGAGTGCCATATCCTCCGGATGCTGACAAGGTTATGTTTGGATAAAATGCCGAGCGTGCAAGGTTGGTGGCATAATAAGCCGATGCAAATTGATATTCGGCAGAACGCACATCGGGACGGGCTGCAAGGTAACTCATCGGTACGCCAAATTCAAGTTCGGCGGGCAATACAATCATCGATTCGGTATTGATATTCCATGTTTGCGGTTCCACATTCAGCAGCAATGACATAGTATTGTTGAGCTGGTTGATGGTGGTTTCAACTTGTGGAATTGCCGAGAGGACACCATAGTAGCTTGCTTCGCTTTGAACTATTGCAACCTCGTTGTATCGTCCTGCATCTTTCATGTCGCGCATCACTTGTACGGTCTGTTTCCACAATTCTGCCGTTTCTCTGTAAAGCTTGAGTTGCTTGGTGTAAGAAACCAATTGGTAGTAGCAGTTGGCTACAGAACCTATGATTTGCGAACGTACAGCCTGTTCATAGGCCTCGCTCTGTTGCAAGTTTACCTGCGCCTGACGCTTGCTGTTGAGTTTGCTACCGAAGATGTCAACCTCCCAACTTGCAGCCAATGGTATCTGATAAGCCCAATCAAGACTTGAGCTACCTACTTTTGAACCGGAGCCATTAGGTGAAAGTGTGATTGAAGGCAAGTAAGATAGTCTTGCTCCGAGCAATTGTGCATGGGCTATGTCAACATTCAATTTGGCATTCTGCAAATCGGTGTTGTTTTCGAGAGCCCTTGAAATGAGTTCCTGCAATTGTGAGTCGGTGAAAATCTCTTCCCACTGCAAGTTGCCTAATGCCGATGAATCGACCGGTTGCTCAAGAGCCTCTTTGTATTTAGATACCGTTTCGTTGTCATCAGGCAGGTCATATTTTTTATAGATGTGGCAACTGCCCATCACTGTGGCAATAACCACAGTGACAAGGAGCAGCCTTATATTCTTTATGTTCATAACCATTATTGATTGTGAGTGTTAAATTGAAAATTGTTCAAGTTCGTTCTTCATGCTCGAATTGTCAGTGTCTTTCCACTTGATTGGCGAGAACTTCTCTTGAAGTGTCTGGCAGAGTACAAACAAGCAAGGAACGATAAGCAATTGTAATATCATACCGATTAACATACCGCCTACGGCACCAGTACCGAGTGCCCGGTTACCGTTGGCACCTACACCCGATGCAAACATCATAGGCAACAGACCTATAATCATTGCCAACGAGGTCATCAAAATAGGACGCAGACGGGCTGATGCTCCCGACACAGCCGAGCCGATGATTGACATACCGGTCATACGGCGTTCGAGTGCGTATTGAACGATAAGGATGGCGTTCTTGGCAAGAAGTCCGATAAGCATGATAAGTGCAATCTTGAGGTAGATGTTATTATCGATGCCATAGATTCTTGCAAAGATAAATGTACCCATAAGTCCGAACGGTATCGAAAGGATTACCGACAACGGCAAGATGTAACTTTCATATTGTGCACTTAAGATGAGGTAAACGAATACTAGGCACATTATGAAGATAATTGCAGTGGATGCACTTGATGTGCTTGCTTCCTCACGGCTCAAACCTGAGAACTCGTAACCATAACCTTGTGGCAACACTTGGGCTGCAACTTCACGAATGGCCTCGATGGCTTGTCCGGTAGAGTAACCGGCGTTTGGTGTACCGTTTACCGACATTGAGGTGTACATATTGAAACGGTTGATTACATCAGGACCATAAACACGCGATAGCGTGATAAATTCGTTGATGGGTACCATACCCGAAGTGGTACGCACTTTTACATCTTTCAATGTCTCGGGCGATACACGGGCAGAAGGTTCTGCCTGCATCATTACGCGGTAGAGCTTACCGAAACGGTTGAAATTGGAAATGTACTGACCGCCGTAATATCCTTGTAGAACCGAAAGCACGTTGGATGGCGATATACCTGCACGTTTGGTTTTCACAACATCTATATCGACAAGATATTGTGGGTATGTCGGATTGAATGCTGAGTAGGCCATCTGTATTTCCGGGCGTTTATTCAATTCGGCAAGGAATTGTTGCTGAACTTCGTAGAATTTGTCAAGGTCGCCGCCTGTCTTGTCCTGCAATTGTAATTCAAAACCACTTGCTATCGAATAACCAGTAATCATAGGCGGAGCAAAGAACATGATGGTACCGTCTTTTACACGCGAAGCAGTTGCTGCGTATAGTTTATTGATTGTGTTCGACACGCTCTCATCGTCACTACGTTCTTCCCAGTCATCCATCTTGATGATGATTGATCCGTAGCTGCTACCTTGGCCGGCGATGAAGTTATAACCTTGGATAACTGTACGCATCTTTATGCCCGGTATTTCATTGATGATGTTGTCGACGCTGTCAAGTATCTCTTGAGTACGTTCTTGCGATGTTCCGGGAGGCATTGATATAGCTCCCATGATGGTACCCGTATCTTCATCTGGCACAAGACTGTTTGCAGTGGTTGACATGAGCCATATTAGTATGGCTATCACGGCAGCAACGATTACCATAGAAACGCTTTTTGCCTTTATAAAGAGTTTTACGGCCTTTGAATATTTGTCGAGTACTACGCTATATCCTGCATTGAATCCTGCGTGGAAGCGGTCGACAAGCGACATCTTCTTTCCTTCTTTAGTCTTGTGTGGACGTAGGAACACTGCACAAAGAGCCGGCGACAAAGTCAATGCGTTGATTGCCGAAATACCAATTGCTGCGGCCATAGTCAGACCGAATTGACGATAGAATACACCCGAAGTACCTGACATAAACGAAACGGGGATGAACACAAGCATCATCACGAGTGTGATTGATACGATTGCACTGCCGATTTCGCTCATGGCATCGATTGATGCTTGGCGTGGCGACTGGTATCCTTCATCAAGCTTTGCATGGACAGCCTCGACGACCACGATGGCATCGTCCACCACGATGGCAATGGCAAGTACAAGTGCTGAAAGAGTCAACAGGTTGAGTGAGAATCCGATGAGATAAACAACGAAGAATGAACCGAGAAGTGACACAGGAATAGCGATGATTGGCACAAGTGTCGAACGGAAGTCTTGCAAGAATATGTAAACTACTATTGCCACAAGGATAAATGCCTCGATAAGGGTTTTTATAACCTCGTTTATTGATGCATTTAGGAATTCATTGGTGTTCATGGCAATGTCGAATTGCAGACCTTCAGGAAGGTTCTGGTTAGCTTCATCTACCACTGCAAGCACATTGTTGATGACTTCGGATGCATTGGAATTAGGTGCTTGGAACACGATACATGTCACACCCGTATGTCCACTGACATTGTTAGAGTAGCTATACTCCTGACGACCGAGTTCGAGAGTGGCGACATCTTTAAGATACAAAATGTTGCCGTTGTCATCAGCCCGTAGGATAATGTTGTCGAATTCTTCGGTTGTAACAAGGCGCCCCTTGTATTTCATCACATATTGAAAACTTTGATTCCCTTTTTCACCGAACTGTCCAGGAGCGGCTTCGATGTTCTGTTCGGAAAGAGCGGCAGTGACATCGCTCGGTTCAAGGTTGTATTGAGCCATGACATCCGGCTTGAGCCATATACGCATTGAGTAGGATGTGGACATTGCCATTGCTTCACCTACGCCCGCTACACGTTTGATCTCGGGTAATACGTTGATGTCCATGTAGTTTTCTATGAAATCAAGACTGTATTTTTCTTCAGGCGAAGAAAGGGTTATACCCACAAGCATAGAACTTTGACGTTTACGCGTGATTACACCAACCTGGGTGACTTCCGATGGAAGGTATCCTTGCGCTTGAGCCACACGGTTTTGTACATCTACGGCAGCCATATCGGCATCATAATCAGAATCGAAGTAGACGGTGATGGTGGCACTACCGTTGTTTGTTGCCGAAGATGTCATGTATGTCATGTTAAGCGCACCATTGACTTGCTCTTCAATTGGTGCGATAACCGAGTTTAGTACGGTTTGAGCATTGGCTCCGGTGTAGGTTGTTGAAACCTGGATTGTAGGAGGCGCAATGTTCGGGTACTGCTCCAATGGGAGTGCAGCAAGTCCTATACAGCCGAGGATGACGATAAAAATCGAAATCACGGTTGACAGTACCGGACGATTTATAAATGTACTTAAATTCATTTCTTAAAAAGATATAAAAGTAAAATTTCCCAAAAAAGATGTGTATTATTCTTGAGTTGCAGAAGTTGTTTGTGCTGCGGAGCGCGATTGAACCCATGTACCGGTACGAACTGAAGTGCCTACACCCTCTGTAACAATTTCGTCACCGGCTTTAAGACCTGAAGTTACGATATATACTTTACCGTCATTGTATGGCGATATGGTAATGTTGGTTGATACGGCTTTGCTCGAATCGTTTACAACATATACATACACATGGTCTTGAACCTCGTATGTAGCCTTTTGCGGAATCAAAAGAAGATTATTTGATGGTTGTGGGATAAGGATTTGTCCTGTTACACCGCTGCGAAGCATTCCATTTGTGTTCTTGAAAAGTGCGCGCACTTGTGCCGTTCCTGTCAGATTGTCGAGTACACCCGAAACCGTGGAGACCGTGCCCGGTACAGGATAGCGTGTGCCATTTGACAGTTCCAAATATACCTCGGGCATTGCTTTTAAGGCTTCGTTGAGTGTAAGTGCACCATTGTTGCTCATGTTGAGTATGTTTTTCTCGTTAAGTGAGAAATAGGCATACACTTCCGAAATATCGGAAACGGTTGTCAGGGCTTCTGCCGAACTCGGACCTACGAGTGCTCCTTCACGGTTGGGAATAGTGCCGACGACACCATCCGATGGTGAAACAACTTCGGTAAAGTCGAGGTTACGTCGTGCATTTACGAGGTTGGCATGAGCTTCGTTTAGATTGGCTTCGGCAGCACGCAGAGACAATACGGCAGTTTCGTATTCATAATCGCTGATGATGTTCTTAGCGTGAAGTTTCTTTTGGTTTTCTTCGGTCAACCGAGCTGTGGCAACTTGGCTTTCTGCTGCGGCAACAGAAGCCTCGGCTGCTCGCACGGCTGCTTCATATTGTACTTGGTCGAGTGTGAACAACAATTGGCCTTTTTTTACTGATTGACCTTCATCAACGTGTACTTTGGTAATGAAACCTGTAACTTGCGGGCGGATTTCAATATCGGTTTTACCCTTGATTGTTGCAGGATAACTTTCATACAAAGTCATGCTATCAGGGACAACTGTGAAAGTTTCAACCACGGTAGGTATCGCGCCACCTTGTTGTTGGCTGCCCCCACAAGAAGTGAGTAGACCGGTTATCGCAACTAAGAATGCACAAGGCTTAGCAAGCGATAGTAACATTGTTTTCTTCGTCATAATAATTGTATAAAATTTTATTGTTGTTAATATAATGCAATTCCTGTATTATGTAAGTAACGTTTAGTGCCTTTCCTAATTATATAAAAATCCGACACAAAATTACTAATAATGACTCGTTCATATTGTACCCTTTCTGCTAATAATTTGTCAAAACTACCTCATACATATTAAAAAACATGAATATTCGGCATATTTATGTGAAATCTGAATGCTACTGCAAACGTTTTTTGATGGTGTGGCGTACTTGTTCCATAAGCCACATAGGGGTGGAAGTAGCCCCACAGATGCCTATGTTTTCTTTGTCGTCGAGCCATTGTGGCTCGATTTCGTCGGCCGAAGAGATTTGATGGGAATTGGGATTGGCACGACGGCACTCTTCATAGAGAATTTTGCCGTTGCTGCTTTTGCTACCGCATACGAACAATATAAGGTCGTGTGACAGTGCAAATTCTCGTATTCGTGGTATGCGGTTGGCTACTTGGCGACAAATGGTGTCGAAACTCTCAAAACCGGCTTGCTTGCGACGCGAAATTTCTTCGACCATAGAGGCGAATCCTTGTAGTGACTTGGTGGTTTGCGAGTACAAATAGATATTGCGAGAAAAGTCTATTTTGTCAAGTTCTTCAATACTTTCTACCACTATTGCTTCTCCGTCGGTTTGTCCCACAAGTCCGTTTACTTCGGCATGACCTTTCTTGCCGTAAATTACTATTTGTGGGTGCGAGCCATCGGGTAACACTTCGCGGTAGCGGGCATTGATGCGGTGTTGTAGTTGTAGCACCACAGGGCAGGTTGCATCAATGATGTTGATGCCGTTCATGGCTGCTGTTCGGTAGGTTTCAGGTGGCTCTCCGTGGGCACGCAACAGTACGGTGACGTTGTGTAACTCTTTCAGTTCGTCATGGGTGATTGTTTGAAGCCCTTTTGATTCAAGTCGTTCCACTTCGTTGGAATTATGTACGATGTCGCCTAGGCAGTATAGTCGTCCTGTCTTGGCAAGTTCTTCTTCAGCTTTGTTGATTGCCGTTACCACGCCGAAGCAGAATCCCGACCCGTTGTCTATTTCTATTTTTACCATCTTTGTAACTTATTCGTCTTCGTTACCTGTTATTTTTCGGTAAAGGTCGAGCAGACATTGGTTTTGCTCATCTATTGTCATGTGTGAATTGTCGAGCGTGAATGCGTCGATGGCTTGGCGTAAAGGGCTTTCGGCACGTGTGGTGTCGATACGGTCACGTTCGGTTACGTTGTGCAGTACTTCTTCATATGTCACAGATGTATTGCCCTTGGCAACCAACTCGTCATATCGGCGGCGTGCCCGTGTTTCGGCCGATGCCGTAACATATACTTTCATTTCGGCTTGTGGAAACACCACTGTGCCTATGTCGCGACCATCCATCACGATACCCTTTTCCTTGCCCATTGCTTGCTGTTGAGCCACAAGTGCGTGTCGCACGGTTGCAATCTTGGCAACGTTGCTGACAACTGCCGATACGCGCATGTCGCGTATCTCGCGCTCCACGCAACGGCCATTGAGGTAGGTTTCGGATTGTCCTGTTGCGACATTTACGCTAAATGTGATTTTGATGCTGTCGAGTTGGTTGGCCAGTGCTGTTTCATCTACTAAGCCTGTGTTGTCTATAAGCTTGTTCTCGATGCAAAAGAGCGTAACTGCTCGATACATGGCTCCTGTGTCGATGTAGGTGTATCCTATGTTCCGTGCCAGTGTCTTTGCCATGGTGCTTTTCCCTGTCGATGAAAAACCATCGATGGCTATGATGATGCGTTTCTTTCCCATGCTGATGTTTCTAATTGTTTATCCAAAAATAATGCATGATGAGTGCATATGCAAATCGTGCCTGTCCGAGATTTTAATTGGTTATTGACTTTTAGTCTGTGCAAATAATCTTGAGTTTGATTGTGTTATATATAAATTTAAGGGAACGCAAAACTATTTCGCGTTCCCTTAAGTGTCTTATTTGAACAGTCTTTTATTAACCGTTAACTTTCTTCATGTGAGCGATGAGGTCAAGAACCTTGTTGCTGTAACCAATTTCGTTGTCATACCAAGATACAACCTTAACAAAAGTGTCGGTCAAGTAAACACCGGCATTGGCATCGAAGATAGAAGTAAGGGTGCATCCCAAGAAGTCGGAAGAAACTACGGCATCTTCTGTGTAACCAAGTACGCCCTTGAGTTCGCCTTCAGATGCTTCTTTCATTGCAGCGCATATGTCAGCTTTTGTAGCGGGCTTAGCCAAGTTTACAGTAAGATCGACAACCGATACGTCAAGAGTAGGAACACGCATCGAGATACCGGTCAACTTGCCGTTCAGTTCGGGAATAACTTTACCTACAGCCTTGGCAGCACCTGTCGAAGATGGGATGATGTTACCGCTTGCAGCACGGCCACCGCGCCAGTCTTTCAGCGAAGGACCGTCAACAGTCTTCTGTGTAGCAGTAGTAGAGTGAACGGTAGTCATGAGACCGTTGATGATTCCGAACTTGTCGTTGAGCACCTTAGCGATAGGAGCCAAGCAGTTGGTGGTGCAAGAAGCGTTAGAAACGAATTGGGTTCCCTTAACATAAGAGTCTTGGTTAACGCCGCAAACAAACATCGGGGTATCATCCTTTGAAGGAGCCGACATAACTACATATTTTGCACCGGCATCGATGTGTGCTTGAGCTTTTTCCTTAGTCAAGAAAAGACCTGTTGATTCAACAACATATTCGGCTTCAACTTCATTCCATTTAAGATCTGCCGGATTACGCTCAGCTGTCACACGGATTTTCTCGCCGTTAACGATAAGTTGGCTGTTTTCAACATCGGCTTCGATAGTGCCGTCAAATGCACCGTGCATTGTGTCATACTTGAGCATATAAGCCAAGTAGTCAACAGGGCACAAGTCGTTAATACCTACGATTTGGATATCGTCTCTTTTTTGAGCAGCACGGAAAACGAATCTACCGATACGTCCGAAACCATTAATACCTACTTTAGTCATAATTGTATAAATTAGTTTGGTTAAAATATATTTCTTTTGCTGTTATTGGCTGTTGAATTTGCTTTATCGAGGGTGTAACTCTATTTTTCTCATGCCGTTATCATCAATAAAATACGACATTGAAAGATGTCGTGAATCACCCTCATTTTATTTACCACAAAAGTAATATATTTTTTTGGAAAAAAACATCCGTTACGGTGAAATAATGGAAAAATTTCCTTAATTTTGATTTACAATTTAACTAATTGATTTGACGCTTAGAATTTGAAGCTATGAACTACAAATTTTTAAAGGACTTCAAGGACTTTGCAATGCGTGGGAATGTCCTCGATATGGCAGTTGGCGTAATCATTGGAGGTGCTTTCGGCAAGATAGTTTCATCGCTTGTCAGCGATGTGGTTATGCCGCTTTTGGGGATGCTTATCGGAGGAATCGACTTTACTTCGCTCAAATGGGTGCTGTCGACTGCCAAGTTGGATGCTGAGGGCAATGTGGTTAAAGAGGCTGTAGAATTGCAATATGGTGTGTTCTTACAGAATACGTTTGATTTCATAGTTATTGCATTCTGCATATTCATGTTTATCAAGCTGTTCACACGAATTACCAAGCGCAAGAAAGATGAAGATGAAAAAGTTGCTACACCGCCCGAACCTACGGCCGAAGAGAAGTTGCTCACCGAGATACGCGACTTGTTGCGCGACCGCAAATAGAAATAATGTGTGCGGCTAATGATAATTCGTGTTTGAGGCTGTCTCAAAATAAACTTGAGATGGCCTTTTTTGTATCTGCAAAAAAATTG
>CAYNBZ010000068.1:0-10671 GCA_964395975.1 uncultured Muribaculaceae bacterium
GCCTTGGTACGTGGGACGGGCAGCGGCAAGATTCCCACGTTTTTCGTTTTGTAGAGGCAGAACGCAGATAGAAGCAAGAAGTATGTACAAAATAACATGGGATAAAGAAACAGGCGGCGTGCTACTCCATTCTCGCATTGTAGAAGGTACACTTGGTATCTCCCCACGCCCCGTGTTTTTCGAGGAACTCGACCTCTTGGGGCTAAACAAATTGGGGTGGGTTTATCCTCATGCAGAAGAACCTATCATGTGGGCTGTCAACAAGCAATACTGGTATCGTGGCATGCATTTATTTGATGCCAAGGGAGCTAATATTTACACCATGCCAACCTTGGAGTTCTGTGATGGTATAGAGCCGATGATTCTGAAAGCGGTAGATGTCAAGTCAATGTTACGCAAGACTTCCGACCTGATGTTTGTTCTTGAGAATGAAGCCATCGAATTTATTCGAGACACTTACACAGCATACACCAAAGCCAACAGGGCGTATGCCAAGACTGATGCCAATAAGATAGATTTTGAGGCTATTGCGGAGCAAGTCGAAAAGAAGAGCAAACAGAAAATGGCGGTGGTAAAACAGGACTGCGATTCTTTTGATGTCATGCCGCTTGCGGTGGCTAAGGAAGAAGGTAAACGTGTGTTGTTGTCTACAAAAATAGACCGCTTCATTGTCAGTTTTTCCGGGGGAAAAGACTCGCAGGTCGTGCTCGATTTGTGTACCCGTGCCATTCCTCCTACCGACTTTGAAGTAATTTATAGCGACACCGGCTATGAACTGCCTCCCTCGCTCGTACTCTACAGGGAAGTGGAAAAATACTACAAAGCAAAATTTCCCGCACTTAATTTTCTAACTGCACGTAATCATGAGTCAGTGCTTAACTACTGGGATAAGATTGGTACGCCCTCAGATACCCATCGTTGGTGTTGCTCGGTGATGAAGACGGCACCACTTTATCGCTCTTTGAAAATAGAAGGGACAAACAAACAGGCGAGAGTATTAGCTTTTGAAGGAGTAAGATCTGATGAATCCGTTAGAAGAAGTGCTTATAATCGCATAGGGAAAGGCGTAAAACATAGTTTTGTCATAAACGCAAGACCTATTTTTGATTGGAACACATCTGAGATTTTCATATACCTCATGCTACACCATCTTCCCATTAACAGTGCTTATCGTTTCGGTAAGCCACGAGTTGGTTGTATTTATTGTCCATTTGGATCCCCTTGGGATGACATGATAGTCAATAGGTGTTACGAGGCTGAACTGAGACCATTCCTATCGGTCATAGAAAAAAATGTAAAAGATAGGAAGATTCCGAACGCAGAAGAATATATAAAGGAACGACGATGGAAACTTAGAGCCAGTGGTACAAATGTCGCCAATAAGACAGTTGTAAAGATTTCATCAGACAGCACCAGCTTTATAGCAGAGTGCAACTTTCCACAGAAGAATATTATAGATTGGCTTCCAGCATTAGGGAAGTTTTCTATATCAAAAAAAGGAACAAACTATCAAGGTGACATACAATACGAGAAGAAAACCTTTTTTTTCACAATTACCAAACATGGAAATAAAACATTTTTTCGTGTCGATGATAACAACAATATTCGTCTCAGATATTTCCTCAAAAGGATTGTCTATAAATCCTCATATTGTATAAATTGTGAGGCTTGTGAGATTGAATGTCCTACAGGGGCATTATCTGTTTACCCTCAAATTTTAATAGATAAAGATAAATGCATACACTGTCTTAAATGTATTGATTTTCATCAATATGGATGCATTGTTGCAGATTCACTTGTTACTACAATGGGAAACCTTATGAATAAAACTAAAATCTCGCCATACGGCACATTTGGCATCCAAGATGCATGGGTTGATGAGTTTTTTTCCGACCCGGAATATTTTTGGCAAGATAACAGCTTGGGTAAAAAACAAGTTCCTAGCTTTAAGGCTTGGCTTAAAGATGCGGAAATAATTGATACTAAGGGACAGCTTACCCCAATGGGGGTTCTATTATCCCAAATTAGAAATGACAATTCGCTTTTGATGTGGGAAATCATTCATATTAATTTATGTTACAATAACCCCTTAATGAAGTGGTTTATTTGTGATGTGAATTTCTCCTCAATAATAACGAGAAAAGAACTAGAGGCTCTTATACTTAACTACTTTAACGGAGCATTTGCGACCAACTCAATTACCTATGCGCTACAAGCTCTTCTTCAAGTATTCAAGTATTCACCTATTGGTACTGATTTAGAACAGCTTGTAGTAAATGACACAAAGACTTCCACTTATATGCGTAAACCTTATAATGACCTCTCTATGGAGGCTGTAGCATATTCACTTTATAAATACGCAGAGACCAAAGATATTGATATGTTTCGTGTATCAGACCTCTACAACTCTGATACCAAGATGGGCATTTACAGAGAGTTTGGAATATCAAGAAACGAGTTGACTAAAGATCTGCGTGTCCTGCACTCGAGTACAGAACGTGTTCTTACAGCAGAACTAAATATGGGGCTTGACCATATTACACTTCAAAATGAGTTGACTCCATTGGAGGTACTTGAAAGACTGACAAAATAATGAAAATGAATTATACTTTGGAAATATATCGACAAATGCTCACTTCTCTTAAGAGAGGCAGAGCCTCTGTTGGCCTTTCTAAAGCTAAGCCTCTTTTTCTCATATCATTATTTGACTATATTCCATTAAGTTCTTCTAACGTAATACCATTTGGTTTAAATATCCTCAAGGAAATGTATAAAGCTAATAAATTGTATTATGCACCAGATTGTAAAACTCCGTATGAAGTACCTTTTTATCATCTTCATTCTGAACCATTTTATGACTTAATATGGAAGCAAACTCAAATACTGACAACAATTCGTCATACACCATCATCTAAGTTTCTCCGTGAAAATCTTCTTTATGCCAAGCTCGACGATGAACTATGGGATTTGCTGAAAAACGCTGAAACCCGGGAATATTTGAGACGAAACATAATTAACCGATATTTAACGAATAGACAATAATCATGCATATATGGCAACCAAGTATAATGACATCATAAAACTGCGTGGCGGAAAAGCTGCCTATGACATAGCAGAAGAAAAAGAAGGAGAATGGACATCATTCATTCCCAACGAACAGTTCAACAATGTACTCCGCACGGTGATAAAATCAGTACGCGGCAACGACATTGACAACCACAAGAGTTTTTGGATTAACGGTACTTACGGTACGGGCAAAAGCCATGCGGTGGCCGTCATCAGCCATTTATTGGGCGATGAAGTAAAGGACATACGCGATTGGGTGGACTACGAATATGGCAGTGCCAAGTTTGCTTCCATCCGCCAAGCCATTTATTCATTGCGCGAGAACAAACGTCTGCTTACCGTCAAGATCTATGGTTTAGGAGCCATGACCCATCCCGGTGACCTTGCCCTCATATTGCAAAAGGCTGTAACGGCAACCTTGCGCAAACTAAATATAAAAATTACAGTCTCCACGGATTTTGAAAACTACATAGAACATATCAGGAAAAATGCCGAGATATGGAACCGGCTTATAGATACACATACCGCATTGTCGTCTGTCGTGGCCAACAGTGAACAATTGGCGGAGTGCCTTTCCTCCGAAGATATTGGCATTTTCCACCGTGTAAGCGACACACTGCGTGAAGCCCAGCTTGACATCCGGCTGAACAACGACAATATCAAACAATGGCTCACAGAAGTGCAAGACCGCCTCTGTGAACTGGGGACATACAAGGGACTGCTCATCGTGTGGGATGAGTTCACCGATGTGATGACAGATGCCATCGGTGTGCCCGTGCTGAAGAAATTGCAGGAAGTGGCACAGAAGTTTATGACCGAGGACAGCGATTCATACCTGTTCCTGATTTCGCACCCTTCGGCTTTCAATGGCATCGATGCAGAACAAATGAAACAAACGGACGGACGGTACCACCGCATGAAATACAACATGGAATCGGTATCGGCGTTCAAGATTATGTCGCGCAAGTTTGAAGTAACTGACACCGAGTGTCATTCCCGAATGTGCCAACGGTTTTACGCTATGAACCCGCAACTGCTTGACATTTTCACAGCCACCAGCAATGACCAAAAATCCACACAAGAGGACTTGTTCAACCTTTATCCCCTGCATCCCGGCACAGCCAATCTCGCCACCCATTATGCAACCGTAGTGGGTTCGTCGAGCCGTAGCGTGTTTGAATTTTTGGGACAGAACGACTCCATCAGGGAATTTCTTGACAGCGAAGGACATTTTCTTAATCGGGATACCATAACGGCCGACTATCTTTGGGACTATGTACTGAAAGTGTTTCAAGACGATGTAGCCAATTATGGTGCAGTAACAGAACGTTTCAACTCATACCGGCTTCAAGTGGCCAACAAGGGTGTTGCCTATTTTGCAGTGTTCAAGGGCATTTTGCTGCTCAATGCATTCAACAATGTGTCGGGTGAGAACAACAAGGGGTTGGTGACACCTTCTGAAGATAATATTCGTGCGCTTTTTGCTGGCACGTGCTATGCAGATGAGGTTGACCAAGTGTTGCAATGGTTTAATGAAGAGGGAATCATCCAGCGGGCACCCGGCGGATTATACTCCGTACAATTTTCAGCATTGCCTTCGGGAGAGATAGAGGAGAAGAAAAACGAGATGCGTAACACGCAATACCGTTTTACCAACCAAATACTTAATTTCTCCGATGCAGCCGATACCGCTTTTGAAAAGAAGATGATGCAGAAAGTTATACGCCCTTACCGCTTCAAATTTTTCTCAGACCAGCAGAACGAAGCTGTATTGCGCAGCCAGATCAAGAATGCCCGCAAGGAAACCAAAGCGAGTGCCTTATTCTTTGCTTTACTGATGGCACGCAACAACGCGGAACTTGCAACCCTCCGTTCTTTTGCCGATAAATGTGCCAAGGATGAAGCCGACAAGGATTTGAAAGACATCGTGTTTATAGTGTTTGATGAAGTATTGACTGATGCCAAATACGAGCAGTTTATTGAGTATCAGGCCAATTATGCCTGTGCCAGCAGTCATGGGTTCGTTGACCAGCAGAAAGTACACCGTGAACACGCCGTGTCCATGGTGAAAGAATGGATGGATGGTGTACAGCGCGGTAATGCCACTGTATATGTAAATGGCAAAGAAAACCAGCCAATCTCAGTGAAACACATGTCAAGCATTGTCAATGGCATTATTGCCCCGATGATTTTCCCCTATGGTCCTGATGCATGCGAACTGTTAAGGCAAAAAGCCCCTTCGACCTTTTGGCGGCAACAGAATTCCAAAGAAATAGTGCGTACCTTTATTTTTGCCACATCTAAAGAAGAACTTTCCACCATTACAGCACAGATGCGTCCTATCCAGTACCTGATTCAAGGATGCCTTGACGAAAATATGGCATGGAAAGAGGATTTGCCTGAAAATCATCCGTTCAAAATGGTCTATGACAAGGTGCAAAGCATTATTAAAAATGCGGACAAAAGCTTGCCGTTCAACTTTGACGACAAGTTCTCGCAATTGCGGAAGCCGCCATACGGGCTTTATGGGAGTTTCGCGCCAATGGCCATGATGGCTTTTGCCATGAGGCCGTGGGCGAATAAAATATTCGATATGCAAGGGAAGCCACGTGACAAGAATGCATTGATAGATGACATCGTTTTGTTGTTTAAAGTGTGGGATGACAACAAGTCGAACAGTAAGTTAAACTTTAAATTCCAGACACCCGAAGAAGGGAAATTGTGCAAGGAGCTCATATCACTGTTCAAGCTGAATAATAAGGGTAATAATTATTCCGATGTCACAAGCCTGAAGGATGCAAGATATGCCATTACTTCTGAATTCCTTGGTAAAAAGGGCTATCCGTTATGGTCCGTGAAATATGCGTCTGAAACAGCTTTTGCGGGTTTACCCGTTGCACAATCCATCACGGACAATGAACGAAAGCTGATTGACAACATTGTGACCATTTGTATGGAACGTGACCTCCGTAATCCGGCTTTGGTAAAAGAAACCATAGACCTCATATCCGAGCTCCGTTTCGACATGAAGAACATTCTCAATGTGGACACTGCGTTCTCGGATGGTTTTAAGAACTATTTGATGCAACTCGATTTCGTCAACATACAGGAAAACGAGGTTGAGGAGGTTAGGCAGTTCATAGAACATAATCTTCAGTCAACCGTAGGATATTGGACAGAGGAAGAAGTGGAGAAAACCGCTTTGCGATGGAGGTCGAAGCAAATGCCACCACGACAACCTTCTGCCTCACAACCTGTTTCCCAGCTTGTAGGTTCTTCCATCGCGTCCAAACTTCCCGTTGAGATACCGGTAACCCCAATCGATACTGATACCGTGACAAAAAAACGCAAACAGGCAAAAGAGCATATTGCAAACATTGCTACGCTCGATGCTGCCAAGACTTTGTTAAACCGGCTTTGCGATGAATGTGGAGAATGGTTGTTGGACATGATAAACGGTTAGCGGGTTATGTATAAAGAATTCTTTTCCATGGAAGAACTCTATCGGGAAATAGAGACAGACAAGAATTGGACGGGTGCGGAGAGTTCCCTTCGCAATCGTTATCCGATACGCTTCGTTTTGTTTGAGAGTTTCAGTGATTTTGGCGACTTTGTCCAGGCTTGCCAAGATCACAATGTATATGTGCAAAGCATTGAAAAATGGATGAAGGATGGGCAAGACGATACATTCATCACTTATTCACAGTTGGCAACCCTTTTTGAGAGCTATATAAAAAGCCTGCCAGCCAATGATTTTGTCATCGCTCCATTTTCGGAGATAACCCGGTTTTATGACAATGAACATTATACAGAGTTTGATTCCCTATTAAAGACTATCAGACTGATTCAATCGCCGGAAGAAGCACAGCGCGGACATCAACGTATCTATGTTCCCCTTATCGGTATGCAGAACAAGGTGAGCAAGTTTAAGAGTGATCCCAATATCCATATATGGGAGTTCCGATCCGGATCGGAACATACAAATTATCGTTTGATACTTACACCCGGCACAACATACGGAGTAAAAGGGATTGAAAATGAATATACCGTGTGTAAAGACTTGCGACAATGGATAGCTCTGTGGAAAAATGTAGGTGCAAAGATAAAGCCACAGATTATTTGTACATCGAAAAGTATGTTTGCCAATGCGGGAAATGCTCAGCCGGATAATGCTTTTGAGTACACTGTCTGTGACAACGCATTTGATTTCCTGAGAAAAGGCATAGGAATAGATTTCGGCAACATAGTCGTCGGAGAGGAAGACCTTCCGTATTGGGAGGTTTTTGCATCACAAATTGATGTTACTGATTTTAATTTTGACGGCTTCGTCAATCAAAAATTTAACGCATCAAACCTCAATGATGAAAACACGTTTGTGCAGACTTGGTTTGAATACAAGGATAATTTTTCACGATGGCTGCTAAAGACTTATTTTGTTTGGAAAACCGGAAACAACAACTACCTGGCCAAAGTATTGGAGAACTGCAGGACACAAAGTACTTCCGATTTGTTTTCGTTATTGGCAACTCAAATCTTTGATGAACCGCTGAACGAGGCAAGGTTAAAACAACGTCTTGTCATGCTCAGGGAAGCAAAAAGGCAGAATGTGCAGATTACGGCTTTAGCAGAGCAGAAGGTAAAAGCAAAGTTGAAGGCAATGGCCACAGATCCAGAACGTGGCTATTATTACGCAATGAAGTATATGTCGCCACTTACAAACTCGGAACAGTGTCTGATGATAGAATGGGTGGGCAAAGGCGTTGTGGATAGAGAAAGCATCAAGTCGCTATTCCCGTCTCTTTACGCATATTTGACCAAACCGAACATGCAAGTGGAGGACAATAACGCTTGGATTAATGACTATTTCCGTGAATATTGCATATCAAAAATAGCCAATCGCCCTTCCAACAGCCTAATAGATAACCTTAAAGAGCATAATTCTTCACAAGTGGGCTTTGAGGCATGGCGAGATGGATTCAAAACCGTAAAAACAATTCTGCACAATCGGCAAGACATAGATGTGTATTACTGGATAGATGGACTTGGTGTGGATTGGATTCCATTCGTTACAAGTGTGATAGAAAAGCACAAAGTGGATGGTGTGTATCTCAATGAAATATACGTCGGTACGGCAGAATTGCCAACCATTACTTCAGTGAATAAGGTGAAGTTGGGCGAGCTTGCCAACAATAAATTGGAGAAAATAGGGGACATAGATGAATTTGCCCATAGGCAAAAGAGTTATCCATCTTATATAATAGACGAGTTTTGCATCTTGGAAAACGCAATATCAAAAGTATTATCGCAATATAACGGTAAAAAGATTGCTTTTGTTTCAGACCACGGCCTCAGCTATATGCCACAATATGGTGTTGGACTTAATTTAGCCGGAATAGAAGCCAACCATGCAGGACGGTGTGCAACATGGGTAAATGGTACAGCCCCAACAGACAGTAACTATGTCGTGGTGGAAAATGGTCATCTACTTTGTGCTTTAAATCATAATTCGCTTTCAGCCAAGACCCCAGTTGGACAAGGCGCACATGGGGGTGTCACACCTGAAGAAGTGCTTGTCCCTGTCATAATTGTTTCAAGCCAAAAGAATGCAAGTGTCTATTCGGCTAAATTGCAGACAAGTGAATTAGTGGCAACAAACCCTGTCGTGCGCTATGCCATAAAAGGGGTAAGCAGCATAGATGTTCCATGTGTTAACTATAATGGAGTGGACTATGCGCTTCATAAAATAAAAGGAGACATCTATGAGAGTGAACGGCTGAATCTTGTGAACACTTCGACGAGAATCGAACTTAAAATAGGAGAATTCAAGCAAACAGACAATCTGAGTATCAATACCGGTGTTCAGGAAAATGACATATTCGGATTTTAATTATGCAAACGACTATTACACAAAAAATCAGAGAGCAGTTTGCCTCAATGGCCATATATAAAGACCCTGCATCAACAAACAGTTTGTTTGCCGGACGTAATCTTCCCTCTTTTGTGAAAGACTTTATCCTCAAGCGTTACATCAATAGCAATGGTTCTGTTGACCGTGAAGGTTTGACAGCTTTCCTTGATGCTGTCATACCGCAGAAACAGACAGATGTAAAAGACCGTCTCTCCTCTGGAGAAGAACTGACCCTGCTTACACGCTTCATCATATACATTGATTTAGTTAAAGGGATACGCAGGTTCGGCATACCCGATTTAGGTATCAAAATCAATGAGGGACAGATACCGGAATATGTATATAAAAACCATCAAGGGGAACTTGTGGACGGAGAGAAATGGGGAATTATTAAGCTGTCGGTAATCCCTGACGACAATGGAAAGAAAAATCATGTGGAAATGGTTGATTATAACCCGTTCAAGCCCTATCGTTCTGTAGATGTCGGCTATTTGCGCAATGCCCGCTCGTCTTTTTCCACACAGGAGTGGATTGACGTATTGTTGTCTGCCATGGAATATGAGGCAGACGGCTTTGAAACCACAACACAGAAGATGGAGTTTTTAACTCGTCTTCTTATCTTCGTTGAACCTCGTTTGAATGTTATTGAACTCGCACCGAAAGGCACAGGAAAATCGTTTGTTTTTGACAACTTGTCAAAATATGGCTGGCTCGTTAGTGGCGGAAAAGTTACCCGTGCCAAGTTGTTTTATGACAAAGCAAAGCAGCAGAACGGCATTATCAAGAATCATGATTTCATTGCATTTGATGAAATACAGACTATTGTTTTCCAAGAACCTGCCGAAATGCAGGCTGCATTGAAATCGTATCTGGAATCAGGAAAGACTTCCATCGATAATAGTGAGTTCAGTTCAGAATGTGGCCTGATGATCATGGGAAACATTCCTTTGAATGAACAACGATACCCCATGAACTATCGTTACTTTGACTCTTTGCCGCAATCGTTCAGGGAATCTGCGTTATTAGACCGTTTCCATTGCTTTATTGAGGGCTGGCATTTGCCACGCATCAACAAAGGAATCATTTATAGAGGATGGACCATCAATGTGGAATATTTTTCAGAGATTCTTCATGCCCTCCGGACGCAAAATGTTTACGGTTTGCTATTCGACGAGTTGGTTACTTGTGAAAAAAATGCTGATACCCGGGACTTTAACGCCGTGAAGCGGGTTGCAGTGGCATATATGAAACTTCTTTTCCCTCATTGGACACATGTTGAGGATGTATGTATAGAGGATTTTGACACTTACTGTCTTCAACCTGCAATCCGTCGTCGTGGAATAATAAAAGAACAATGTCATTACATTGATGCTGAGTTCAAGCCAATTATGCCTATATTCTCAATAAGAGAAAAAAGCTCATTTAATATAACTTAAGTTCAATATAAAAAACTGTGTTGATTTCATCCTAATATTTATACCTTGCGTGGAATCATTTTGTATGCAAAAACAGGCTGTTTAATGCCACCAATGTCTGATGATACAAGTTGTCATCCTACTCGTGAATCGCTTCTGCCACCTAATGTGGCTTCGGGAAAACAGCGCACGGGAGGACGCGGCATCCGGGAGTCTCCGGCTTGGGCTATGCCAGCCTTTTCCAGAAAGAAGAGCGGAAATAAAGCACCGTTTGCACCACAC
>CAYNBZ010000069.1:0-10333 GCA_964395975.1 uncultured Muribaculaceae bacterium
AGGCCTTGTGCTTGAACGCTGCAAATATAATATAATATAATATAATATAATATAATATAATATAAATACTAAAATACCTTTTAAAAAGTTAAGAAAACACTAGCAGAAGTATGTAGAAGTACATATTTTAGCCTTGAAAGTCCTTTATGGGCAACGAAGTGTATTTAATTTGAAAGAAGCAAAGACCAAAATGGATACTTCAGAAATGTATTATAAATCCACCATACGAAAAAAGGCGGAGTGGATAAATACAAGAGATGGAATGCAATATAAGATACAATATCACTTCCGTGTCAATATTCACCCATAAATCGGATCGGTATCTATTCGCTATTTTTGTACATTTGCAATGAGAAATCTTTATATTAATTATGAAACAGCTTATATGCAAAATTCTTGTTCTCACAAGCATTGTACTTGCAGGATGTAACGGCATGAACGAGACCGCAAGCGGCAATAGTGAAATAAAACATGCCCGATGGCTTGAAATAGAAAAACTTGAAGGGTATTCAAAAGTTGTTGTAAAAAATCCGTGGAATGAAGGAGCAATCTTGCAAACCTACCTGCTCGTGCCAAAAGACGGGACGATTCCCGAAAGTGAGAATGGCACAATCATTCGCACCCCACTGCAATCGACACTTGTATATTCATCGGTACATGGCGGAATAATCAAAGAACTTGGAGAATTGCAATCAATTACCGGAGTGTGCGATGTCGGATATTTCAACATGCCCGAAATACAAGACGGCGTAGAAAATGGGAACATCATCGATGCAGGCAACTCAATGCAACCTACATTAGAACGAGTGATACAGTTGCATCCCGATGCAATAATCCTGTCGCCATTCCAGAATGGCGGATACGGTGCATTGGCAGGTATGGGCATCCCTATCATCGAATGCGCCGACTATATGGAAAACACACCTCTCGGACGTGCCGAATGGATTAAATTATTTGGTGAACTATACGGACGACGTGCCGAATCTGACTCAATTTTCAACATCGTAGAAGCACATTACAACGAATTGAAAAAATTAGTCGACAATGTTGAAACAAGACCAATGGTCATCAGCGAAACGGTAACAAGCGGCGTATGGTATATGCCAGCCGGTGACAGTTATATGGCACACCTTTACGTGGATGCCGGTGCCAACTACCCATGGAGCGACAACAGCAACACGGGGTCGCTGTCTCTCAGTTTTGAACAGGTATATGAAAAAGCTCATGATGCCGACATCTGGTTGATAAAGACACTTAAAGCGATAAATTACAATGAATTTGCAGCACAATATGCTCTTAATTCTGAATTTAAGCCTTTCAAAGAGAAAAGAATCTACCAGTGTCCGACACTAAACACCACCCTTTACCAAGACTTTCCATTCCATCCCGATAAATTGCTACAGGAATACATCAAAATATTCCATCCCGAAGTTATTCCCGAGCCAACACAATATTTTTTCCTGATGACTGATGAATAGATACAGCAACAATGAGCGCAACTGTATAGTAATCACATTATTTGCAGTAGCAGTTATAGTCCTTGCCCTTACAAACCTGATAATCGGCCCGATTGATATTCCCGTCAGCGATATCCTCGATATAATCTCGGGCAAGGGCAGCGACAATCAGGCATGGCAGCTTATCATTACACAATCGAGATTGCCAATAGTTGCCACGGCAGCCCTCTCGGGAGCAGCGTTGTCGATTGCCGGACTTCTGTTGCAGACTCTTTTCAATAACCCACTCGCCGGTCCTTCGATATTGGGAGTATCTTCAGGAGCAAGCCTCGGTGTGGCAATAGTGATGCTTTCCCTTGGAGGTGAACTCGGTACGCTGTTTGGCAATACAGTTGGCGGCTATATAAGCATACTGACCGGAGCTTTGGTCGGAGCAGCAATGATACTTGCCCTGCTGATGCTGTTCTCGACACTTGTCCGAGGTGCTACAATGCTGCTCATCGTGGGAATCATGATCAGTTACCTTGCATCGAGTGCCATTTCATTGCTCAATTTCTTCTCCACACAGGAAGGGGTACATTCCTATGTTATTTGGGGGCTCGGCAATTTCTCGGGTGTCACAGTCGGCAGCCTGCCACTGTTTGCAACAGTGGTTCTGCTTGCTTTAGGATGGTCGATACTGCTTGTCAAGCCTCTTGATGCACTGTTACTCGGAAACCGTTATGCCGAGAATATCGGCGTAAACTTGACAAACACACGCAATAACCTGTTGCTCGTAACAGGCATACTCACTGCCACAGTCACGGCTTTCTGCGGCCCAATAGGATTCATTGGGCTTGTCGTGCCTCACATAGCACGGTTGCTGCTCAATTCATCAAGCCACAAGGTGCTTATACCATGCACCATGCTTGCCGGTGCAGCCATTGCCCTGCTGTGCCAATTGGTTAGCGTATTGCCAACATCCATCGGCACAATACCCATAAATGCCATTACGCCTATCGTAGGCGTACCTGTCATAATATACATAATATTGAATCGTAAAAAGATAAAATATTTCAACTGATGCGCATTGCAAGCCCCATATTGTCAACAGTTGGCTTATCGATTGGTTATCACAATGGTAAGCATACCACAACAGTAATGAACGCCCTCAATCTGAACTTATATGGTAGCAAACTGACGGCACTTCTCGGGCGAAACGGAATAGGCAAATCTACATTACTCCGCACCCTTGCCGGCTCCCAACAAGCTCTTAGCGGAACGGTACAGCTCGATGGCAGCAACTTGGATGCATACAGGAAAGAAGAATTGTCTAAAAAAATGTCACTCGTATATACCGACCGCACATTGGCAGGCGGGTTGACGGTGAGCCAACTCGTATCCCTTGGACGATACCCCCACACCGGATTTTTCGGAAGGCTTGGCAAGCGCGACCGCATAGTGGTCGAAGAGTCGATGGCTGCAACAGGCATCATCCACAAACGAAGCGCATTTGTAGCCGAATTGAGTGACGGTGAGCGACAAAAAGCCATGATATCACGGGCTTTAGCACAAGAAACTCCGGTAATCATGCTCGATGAACCTACGGCTTTTCTCGATGTGGCAAGCCGCATCGAGGTTATGACTTTGCTACACACTCTCGCCAAAGAACAAGGCAAAGCCGTGCTGCTATCGACCCATGATATTTCGCAAGCACTATTGCTCTCTGACTACTTGTGGATTGTTACGCACGACCACCATATTTCCTGCGGTTGTACCGAAGATTTAATCATCGCAGGAGCCATGCAACAAATGTTCCCACCCAATGCCGAAACCAAAGTGAGATTTGATGCCAATATTGGCGACTTTGAGGCACAACTGCCTACCGACAAAGGCTATATGCTTGAATGTGAAGACACTTTGTTGCGCCACTTGATATCCAACGCACTGCGACGCAATGGTATAGCTGCAACAGGCAATGATGGCACAATCACCGCAGCCTCCCCTACCGAGCTCATCGTGCGTCACCGCTACGATCATACACCGATACTCTGCCAGTCGGTTGCGACCCTGATAGAAAAAATTACCAACACATAGCAACGAAACAACGATAAAAGCACTACTGCCTACATTAATAAAACTAAGAAAACGAGTTCA
This sequence comes from uncultured Muribaculaceae bacterium, assembly GCA_964395975.1. GTDB lineage: Bacteria > Bacteroidota > Bacteroidia > Bacteroidales > Muribaculaceae > Avimuribaculum. Next base: position 3,594 of record CAYNBZ010000069.1, read on the forward strand.
CTTTTTGGCATTGCGCGCACCTTGCACTAATTTTGCAAAAAATTTGAAAATATGAGAATCGCAATTATCAATGGACCTAACTTGAACTTGCTCGGAGTTAGAGAACGCGACATCTATGGCGAACGGTCGTTTGATGATTACTTTGCCACGCTCAAACAACGCTTCAAAGAGATTGAATTGCACTACTTCCAAAGCAATGTCGAAGGGTTGATTATCGATGAGCTGCACCGCATCGGATTTGACTACGATGGCATAATACTCAACGCCGGCGCATACACCCACACTTCGCTTGCCATTGCCGATGCTATTCGTTCAATAACCTCACCGGTGGTGGAAGTGCACATTTCCAACGTACACAAGCGTGAAGAGATAAGACATCACAGCATGATTTCGGCGGTATGCTCGGGAATAATCATCGGATTTGGTTTAGACAGCTACCGACTTGCCATTGAAGCAATTTTAGCGATGAAATGACACATATCCCACACCAATCCAAACTTTATTTTAATTCTATTCAATTGTCGTTTTAGGTTTATAATTTATGATTAGGAAGTTCACAAAAATTGTAGCAACAATATCCGATAAGCGTTGTGACAAGGATTTCATACAAAGTCTCTTCGAAAATGGTCTTAACGTGGTGCGCATGAATTCAGCACACCTCAGCCGTGAAGGGTTTGAAAAGATTATAGGCAACGTGCGAGCCGTATCCGACCGCATAGGCATACTGATGGATACCAAAGGTCCGGAAGTGCGCACCACCACCAACGATGGTGATGCCGACATCAAGATAAACGAAGGTGACAAGATATCGGTAGTCGGCAATCCCAACGGCATTACCACCCACGACACCATATACCTGTCTTATGCAGGGATAGCCGAAGATGTGAAGGTTGGCGCACACTTGCTTATCGATGACGGAGAACTCGACTTCTTGATAGATAGCATTGAAAGCAATGGGATAATTTGCTGCACGGCTCTCAACAACGGAATGCTCGGCTCGCGCAAAAGTGTAAACATTCCGGGAGTAAGCATCAACCTGCCATCACTCACACAACGTGACATTACCAATATCCACACGGCCATAGCCCTCGACATAGATTTCATCGCACACTCGTTTGTACGCACAAAACAAGACGTACTAGACATTCAAGCCCTGCTCGACTCTCGTGGCAGCCACATAAAAATTATTGCCAAGATAGAAAACCAAGAAGGTATCGACAACTTTGACGAAATACTCGAAGTAGCATATGGCGTTATGATTGCCCGTGGCGACCTCGGCATAGAAGTGCCTGCCGAATCAATACCGAGCATACAAAACGAACTAATAGGCAAATGTATAGCTGCACATAAGCCCGTTATTGTAGCCACGCAGATGTTGCATTCAATGATAACCAACCCACGCCCAACCCGTGCAGAAGTGTCTGACATAGCCGGTGCCGTTTACCAACGCACCGATGCCCTGATGCTAAGCGGAGAAACGGCCTACGGCAAATATCCCGTCGAAGCTATCTCCACAATGTCGCGCGTTGCAATGGAAGCTGAGAAATCGTTACGCAAACTACCTCATGATGATGAACGGCATCCCAAACTGGAAAACGACGTGACATCGTTCATTGCCCACCAAGCCGTCAATTCGGCTGAGGCACTTGATACACGTGCCATCATAACTGACAGTTATACGGGACGTACAGCCCGCTATATTGCTTCGTTCCGTGGAAAAAATCCCACTCTTGCACTTTGTTACTACAAACACGTGATTCGTCTGCTTGCTCTTAGCTATGGTGTATTTCCAATCTACTTGCAAAGGTCAGCAACATCTCGCCAATACCTGTATTCGGGATTGAAGCAACTTATAAATCTCGGTCTGCTCAAAGAAGACTACAAGATCGCTTATATTGGCGGAGCATTCGGTGAAGGAAAAGGTACATCATTCCTCGAAATAAACCGCGTGGGCAACATACTTGCCAACTACGACACCTACTTGCTTCCAAACCTCGAATCGACCGACCAATGCAAACAGAAGAATTAGACGAATACATACTTGCACATATCGATTCAGAAAGTGAATTATTGGCACGGCTCAACCGAGAAACACACCTTTTTCACCTGCGCCCCCGAATGTGTGCCGGACATTTACAAGGCCGATTGCTTAAAATGTTTGTGCGCATGATTGCTCCACACCGGATTCTTGAACTCGGTACATTTACAGGGTATTCGGCACTGTGTCTTGCCGAGGCGTTGCCGGATGATGGAGAATTGCACACTATTGAAATTGATGACGAACTTGAAGACTTCATTCGCAACCATCTGTCGCAATCGCCGTTGAGCAGCAAAATCACATTACACATAGGCGATGCGCGAAAATTGCTCGAAAATGGCAATTTGGGGAGTTTCGACCTCGTATTCATCGATGCCAACAAACGGCAATATTGCGAATACTACGACCTAGTTTTCAACTTGGTAACACACGGTGGTTTCATTATAGCCGACAACACCCTGTGGGATGGCAAAGTGGTTGAACCAGGGAAAAAAATCGATGCCCAGACGCAGGGCATACTCAACTTCAATGATAAAATAGCAAATGACCATCGCGTGGAAAAAGTAATACTTCCTCTGCGCGACGGACTCACAATAATCCACAAATTATAAGAAGACGAACGCATATAGCGTCAAAAAAAGACACTGCCGTCAACCAAACAGATCCTGATAAGTGTCTAATGCAGCCTTGGCATCTTCTTCACTTACCACAGTACCAAGTTTAATATCACCCACATCGGCAAGCAACGAACAGTTGATTTCACCACCACGGCTTTTCTTGTCGTGATGCATAAGGGCAAGTATTTCATCATAATCATTGCATGTTATGTGGAATACTCCATAATTCTCCTTGACAAATTGCGCAACAATATGGAGCAAGTCGCTAGGGAACTTATATATTATGTGCGACAGCACCAGTTCTACCACAATCCCCCACGCTACAGCATAACCATGCGGAACGGGATTCATGCGCTTCATTGCAAGGCTCTCAAATGCATGGCCAACCGTATGACCGAGATTCAACACACGGCGTAAACCCTGTTCATGAGGGTCAGAGGCAACTATGTCGCGCTTGATAATTACCGACCGCTTCACCAAGTCGAGGAATTTCTCGGAATCGTTGACATCGGCCACTATATCAAACTTTAGCAAATCGGCAAAATAGCGGCGGTCACTCAACAATCCATGTTTAAGCATCTCGGCATACCCCGACCTTAATTCTGTGGATGGCAATGTATCAAAGAACAATGTCGAGATAATCACAGCATCGGCTTCCCTGAACACCCCGATTTCGTTTTTCAGCCCGTTGAAGTTCACGCCGGTCTTTCCGCCAACGGCAGCATCCACAGCCCCAAGCAAGGTAGTCGGCACATTGACAAATTTCACTCCACGCTTAAATACCGCAGCTGCAAAACCTCCAAGGTCGGTCACAACTCCACCACCGATATTCACCACCACTGTATTTCGCGTAGCTCCATTCTCTTCGAGTTGCTTCCAAACGGCAGAAGCCGTTTCAATGTTCTTGTTCATGTCTCCCGACTTGACAACAATATGGGGCGACTGCTTTACCACCGGCACGTCAGCTACTTTTGGCAATGCGAATTGCTGCGTATTGACATCGGTCAAAATAATAATCTTGTTATAATCCATGCCTTTCAGGACCGAATCCAAGGCATTTGCAATATTATTGGAAAATATTATATTTTGTTGTTTCATCTTCTATACTTTTTTAAAAAAGTCCAACAATGACGGAAGATGCCGCGCAAATTCGGGCATTGACTTATATACAATATTTGCTCCGTTTGCAATCATATCAGACTCCGGAATTGGACCTGTAGTTACACCCACCGTGAAGCATCCGGAACGATGGCCGGCCAACACTCCAAGGGGTGCATTTTCCACCACTACCGCTTCACACACCTTGCAACCGGCAAGGTGCAATCCTTTCAAATATGGTTCAGGGTCGGGCTTACCATGAGTTACATTAAGTGCAGTCACACGCTTGTCGGGAGAAAAAATACCCGGATAATCTTGGTCGAGCCTATCAAGTATGGAATGCTGCCCCGAGCCTGTAACAAGCACACACTCCACCCCCGAATTACGCAGTTCATCAAGCATCTGTGCGGCACCCTGCATGAGCGATGGCTCGCCCATCTCCATAAAATACTGTGCCTTCCGGGCATAAAGTTCATTCACCTCATCGGGTGTGGCATCCCGCCCATACGCTCTGTTGAAAAGTATATTGATTGTAGCTGCACCAGTCATTCCCTCATAGGCATAAAACTCATCACGAGTACAGTCGATACCGAGTTCCGTTGCCATACGATACCATGCAGCAGTGTGATTCTTCATCGAGTCGTAAAGCACTCCGTCCATGTCGATAAGAGCGGCCTTTATTCCATTTTCAGGCCTACCGTGAACATCACAATACGCCGAAACCACATTCTCTTCTAATTCCATTATTGTTGCTCCTCACTTATTTGTCTTCACAAAATTAATGAACCGTAAGCACATTGGCAATATCTATGCCACCCTTGCATGCTCAAATCTAAGATTGCCTACGTGTGCTTTTTTATCGAGATGTTAATTTTTTTAAATGAGCCACAAGTACAGTCTTGGCATGAGATACCTCATCACATTTTATCACAGCCACACCATCCGATTCCCTGGCAAAAGCATAAATATAATCTATATTTATATCATACTGTGCAAGCACCTGCACCGACTTGTGCAAAGCCCCCGCCACATTTCGTACCGACAGGCAAAGCACATCTTCAAGTGCTACATTATACCCGTGATTGTGCAATATATTATAAGCAAGATAGGTGCGATCTACCACAAAGTGTGCCCGTCCATTTTCTTTATTCCCGCTTGCAGTCACGGCAAGTATGTTCACTGCATGGCGTGACAGTATGCCGGTTACTCCTGCAAGCGAACCGGGATGATCCTCGTCAAACTGTATGGTTATCTGCTTTGCTTCAATTTCCATGATAATACATTTTTCTCATCGCAAGATAACAATTTTTCATGAAAATTCAGGAGCCTTACACGAGACACAATAAGAAATGTTGGAATACAACAGCAACTACCAGCTACATGATTTTAGTTTTCACTATCGTTGGCGTATTTTTTCCTGCGCCGCTTTTCTTTTAAATAACGAGGGATAAACGACAAATGATACAAAATCGTTGAAAACGTACCATAATAGTGGCACATGATTCTGAAACGTTCCTTTAATGATGCTCTATGGTTGCTGACTGTAACACCATCGGCAGCAGTTAGATAATTGATAATCGGGCGTGCCCCTACATAGCCGTTGCAATGACTGCGTTGCAAGCAACGTATGCACCAATCATAATCGGATGAAAAACGATAACTCAGGTCATACTGCGGCACAATGGTACGCCTCGCCACAAAAGCCTGATGACACACCAACATACCTTTCCTAAAACTATCAACGGTAAGATTCTCGGGAGCTGAAAGATGGCGCTTGCCCACGACTTTACCCTTTTTGTCAACAAGTTGTGTCTGCCCATACAAGATGTCATAATTGCCTGTAGCAACTTTCGATGCAAGACGCGCAAGCACATTATCATCGGATAATGCATCACCGGCATTCAAGAAAATGAGGTACTCCCCCCGTGCCATGCCGATACCCTTATTCATAGCATCATATAAACCATGATCAGGCTCGCATACAATCCGCATCGATTTGATGCCGGAAGCTTTTACTCGGCTTACCGTTTCATCTGTAGATGCACCATCTATAAGTATGTACTCATAATTACTTTCCGATTGACATTCAACACTTGAAAGAGTAGAAGCAATGACATCGGCCGCATTGTACGTAGGCGTAATGATACTAAATAGCGGTGGTTTAATTGGTTCCATCAGCAATTTATAAAGGCTTTTTTAAGCCGAAAGGACTTTGGCTTGTTCAACAAAACAATTTAAACAACTTTTATAGGCAATCGCTTAATAAAATTTCTATACACACTCATTGAGAGGATCATTTTTAATAAAAGCCGCACCTAAAAAGTTCTTTAAATCCATTTCAAAGGTACAAAAATTGCCGGAACAATGTCCAATTTGGCGTAATAAAAACGATGATTTACCAACAAATATCCTCATTTCAAGTGAATGAAAGCCATCTTCTATAAATTGAGACCGGTCGTCTGTAGGAGCATCTTCCTGTAAAACATCTGTTTGACAATGATACGTTGAGTTGCAAGATCTCATTTCATCACTACAATAATGGCACAGAGCAATACAGTATTTGATGGATTTTCACACAAAAAACACGATTAAAAAGTTGCAAGTCGGGAAAAAAACTGTACATTTGCAATATTATTCGTTTAATCTAAATTTAAATTTAACTACAATGGCACATGTAATCACAGACACATGCGTTGCCTGCGGCACTTGCATGAGTGTATGCCCGGTTGACGCTATCACAGAAGGCGACATCTATAACATTGACCCCGATAAGTGCATTGACTGCGGCAGTTGCGCAGCATCTTGTCCAAGCGATGCTATTACAGAAGGTTAACCCAAATTTTACAATCCCCCACGGGGATTAGGTATGCACCATTGCCACAATGTGGCAATGGTGCTTTTTTAGAAATCGATATGATGGAATTGCTGAAAAGGGGTCAGTAGATTTTTAGTGGGGATAAGCATATAGTTTTGCGATGCGGAATAAG
>CAYNBZ010000070.1:0-10220 GCA_964395975.1 uncultured Muribaculaceae bacterium
ACAACACGATAGACGGGCAGAGCCGAAAAAAAGCATATACCCTATACGAGAGCGGTCTTTTAGGCAGCCTTGAGCCTGGAACAGTCAAGACTCTGCAACAAATCCATGCTTACATATTTGGCGGGTTGTATGATTTCGCCGGACAGATACGTACAAAGAATATATCCAAAGGCGGATTTACATTCGCGAACTGTATGCACTTCCCTGAGACATTGCTAATCATAGAACGCATGCCGGAAACAACTTTCGATGAGATTTTGGACAAATATGTAGAGATGAACGTTGCCCATCCGTTTATGGAGGGGAACGGTCGCGCCACCCGTATTTGGCTCGACTTGATGCTAAAACGCTCGCTGAAGCACTGCGTTGACTGGAGCCGGATAGACAAAAACGAGTATCTTACGGCCATGCGGGAAAGCGTTGTAGACAGCACCCACATCAAAGCTCTTGTAAAGTCTGCCCTGACCACTAAGATTGATGACCGTGAAATGTTTATGAAAGGCATTGACTACTCATATTATTACGAACAAAATGATTGAAGCTTATTTATGGTGTTGGAAGATTGGGCAGACTAACCTCAGATGCAACATTCAATCAAGCGGCCGTTGGCCTTAATCCTAAACAAGAGATAGGTAGTAACTACATCTTCCTCCTCCTGAAATAATCGTGTGGAAATACTCAACCGGAAATTTATTTGGAAAAAAACGACTGTCATACAATAAATTTCCCTAACTTTAACTTCATCAATATATTCCATATCAAACAATCTCACGACGTTAATTGTGAGTAACCATTTTATCTTTTGTTATGAAAATAGTTGTTGCCCTCGATTCTTTTAAAGGCTCTGCATCAGCGGTAGATATAGGCAACGTCGTTTGCAAAGCACTGAACGACACACTAAAAACATGTGAAACCGTATCGCATCCCATAGCTGATGGCGGAGAGGGCATGATCGAAGCTATCGTATCAGCAATAAAACACAAAGGTACCAATCGCACATATTCGCAAATAAGTTGCAATACGGTAGATCCGCTAATGCGCCCGATTAAAGCAAACTATATTGTAATCAACGATAACCAAACAGCCGTAATAGAGCTTGCCTCCGCATCAGGACTACCCCTCGTTGAAACAACCATGCGCAATCCGCTAAAAACTTCTACTTATGGAACCGGTATAATGATAAAAAATGCCATAGAACACGGTTGCAGGCAATTTATAATCGGGCTCGGAGGCAGTGCCACCAATGATGGTGGAATGGGACTGTTGACTGCACTTGGATATAAATTCACAGACGACTTGGGACAGACCTTAGAACCAATAGGGATAAACTTGCCAAAAGTTGTCGCCATCGACGACAGTGAAGCCGATAACCGACTTTCGGAATGCCGCTTCACGGCAGCATGTGATGTGAATAATCCGCTCATCGGTCCGAATGGTGCTGCACCGATTTTTGCACCTCAAAAGGGAGCAGATGACCGAATGGTTAAATATCTTGATAACGGACTTGCAATATATGCTCAAGCCATAGAACGACATTGTGGCATGGATATATCCGGCATACCGGGTGCCGGTGCTGCCGGAGGTGTAGGTGGAGGTATCACTTCATTACTAAAAGCCGAACTGAAATCAGGGAGTGAGATTATCCTCGACATAACAAATTTCGACTCTCAAATAGCCGATGCAGATTTCATAATCACAGGGGAAGGGCAAATAGATGCCCAAAGTACAATGGGTAAAGCCATAAATGCCATACTGGACCATGCCGACAAAGCACATGTGCCCGTTATTGGCATGGCAGGATCGATAGACGTGGATAATATCGACGACAGCAGGTTTGCCGCACTTTTCTCAATACTGCAATCCCCCATGCAACTTGAGAAAGCTATGGATAAATCCACCACTCTGCGCAACGCATATTTTACAGCAAGGCAGATTGCGAAACTGATAAATGCCACCACCGGAAAATGCATTGAAAACAGGAATTGTCGCAGCGGAACAAGCTGAACCGAATGAGATGAGTGATGCGGGAATCAGTAAAAATCAAACTTGTTGGACTATACGCTATTTTACAATTATTGATATCGTCTGTTGTGAGCCTAAATCATCTACAACAGTGATGGTGTGATACCCTAATGATGGTTTTATCTGTATTTTGTGTACATCAGACGTAGTTCCGATAAACAAACCATCAAGATGCCAGAACAGTTCGGCTGATGAAGTATGGACAGCCTGACAAACAATCGAACCTCGTGTGCCGTCAATCTGTTTTGGTATTGAAATGATACTACCGTCGGCGGGATATACAAAGTGGAAAGATTGCTCCACAGTATTATTCAAAGAGGTCTGCTTGGGCAGGGAAACATACTCTTGGTGTTGCTGTCGATAATAGTGCTCCATAAGCGGGGGAAGCACAAAATAGCATTCTGTGCGAGTCTGCTCACTTCTGTCATTGACAAGGCGCATCCCGTCGAGAGAAACCGAAACCTCCCTGCAATACCGGCATTGCGCACTTTTGGTGTTGTTTCGCGGCAATAGCGTCTCCTTCGTATCAATACAATATCGGCCGGCCAAATTACCGGAATGTGAGCAGACACGAAGCATTACTCCGTCCGATGAATCGGGTTCAGCAAACCACTCCGAATAGGGCAAGATGTTGAATATGTCAAAAAGTATCGGTCCGGCTGTCCGGGCTCCGCTAAGTTCCGGCACTCCGCTCCCGTCGGCATTCCCGACCCATACACCCACAACATATTCAGGCGTTACGCCCACAGCCCAAGCATCGCGGGCTCCGTAACTTGTGCCTGTCTTCCATGCTACATTCTGCACTGATGATGCTCTCCGCCAATCCATTTGATCAGGACGATTTACCTCACGCATTGCATTGAACGTGTAATAAAGTGCTATTTTATCATGCAATGGAAAGTCGGGATACGCAGAACTGTCAGCATAACATGCCGCCATACGGGAATAACAAGACACCACATCGAGCAAACACACTTCAGCCCCTCCCAATACCAACGATAATCCATATTCATCAGCCGGACGACCAAGAGTGGCAAATCCTGAATGCTGCAAAGTCCGGGCAAAACGAGCAACGCCATACTCTTTCAAAAGATAAACATTGGGTATGTTGAGCGACAAAGCAAGTGCCTGATCAGCAGCAATCGCACCGGCATAGGAACCGTCGAAATTCTTTGGTGCAAAACCACCAAAGTCGGTTGGCACATCAGGTAACAACGTATTAGGCAGAATCGTCCCTTCCTGTAATGCAGCGGCATACAAGAGGGGTTTCAGAATGCTACCTGATGAGCGAGAAGCACGAGCGATATCGACCCATTTCCCGTCTCGTTCAAACGACATATCGCTGTTACCACAATAGGCTATAACATCTCCACTCTCAACTTCTGAGATAACCACAGCGATATCTCGGATGTTTTGCCCCTTTAATTCTTCACTCCACCTTGTTGCAAGCTCCTCAACTCGCCGTTGTAACGACAGGTCGATATGCGTCACAGTACGCACTCCGTGTGCCGTTTTATTGTAATACTCCACAAGATGTGGTGCAAATTGCGGCATTGGATAGGGTTTACCAATCAAAGGCTCCTCTATGGCCAATGCATAATCATCACTCGACATTTCTCCTTTTTCGTAGAGCCGGGCAAGCAGACGATTACGCTTTGTAAGCAGCGCATCACGGTTTTTGTCAAGATGTATCAGTGACGGCGCATTTTGAAGCACTGCCAATGTGGCAGCCTCTGCCCACGAGAGTTCTGCACCGTCATTTCGCAGATATCTCCACATAGCAGCATCAATGCCCACCACATTACCTCCGAATGGAGCGTGCGAGGCGTAGATACACAAAATTTCCTCCTTGCTGTATCGCCACTCCAACCGTGTTGCCATAAACATCTCTACAATCTTTTGCCACATGGTGCGAGGTTTCCGACGTGAAAGACGGATAACTTGCATCGAAATAGTGCTTCCGCCACTAACCACACGCCCATTGCGCATGTTTTGTACGGTTGCCCTTGCTATAGCATGAAGGCTTACGCCGCAGTGCGAATAGAAACGGTGATCCTCAAATTCAATAAGTGCCTTGGCAAATTTCTCGGGAAGCGAATCGCATGGAGGGAATCGCCATTGCCCGTCATCTGCTACCCTTGCACCCAACAATTCTCCGTTTTTATCGGTTACAACAGTTGAATATGGTACACCTTCAAACAGATTGCGTGGAAGACAAAAGCACCATAGTAGCAGGATAGTTCCCGCTACTATAAATGCTCCATATTTCAAATATCTCCTCATCTTATGACAACGGTTTTACCATTAGATGTGTTTGCGCGACATGCAGGATTATACATATCCTCACAAAGCGTGGGAGGCAACACAAACTGACCGGCATAGGCGGCACGCAAGCGTACAGTAAACTGTTTGCTATTCCCTTGTTCAATGTCGAAATACCAACTTATGCGATTGTCGCGAATATCGGTATAAGTTGACTTTGAACCATCATTACCGGCCAACCGTTCGTTCCATATCTCCCACCCCGATGGAATGGCGTAGGTTAATGCCATTGAGGGTGAATTGCCCGACACATTCTTTACACTAATCATTGCAAGGAACTCTTGACCTTGTTGCAGTTTATCAACAGCTATCGGGTTGCCCGCCAGGTCGGTATATTGAACATTAATATTTAAACCTTTAGAATCGGTCTTAACCACTTCGTTTGCCGATGGTTTACGTGATAGCATCAACGAAAGTGAAACATCCTCATTCCCTTGATTCTCGACCTCAATAAAGCCCTGTGAAGCAGAAAGCTCGAATTGCTTAACGCCTCGAAGATTACCGATTACCCGTTGAGAACCGTTTCCTTCCGTAATTGCGATTTGAGAGGTACCGCTCCCAACAATGTCTCCCATCCGGCTCATCGCAACACTTACAAAGGCAACCTCCTGTGTAGAAGAGTTGGTTGCAGAAAACTCATTTGCAATTTCACGTGCCAACTTAAAGGCAGTTGTCTTATCTCCTGCAATGAGCCAAGCTTCCAATGCCATTGCTTTATCTCGCAACGGCGACCAGAACGAAGCATACGAACCGTCAATAGCCGTTGTTGATTTGCTCTTTTCAAACAGTTTTTCAGCAACGTCGTTTCTCCCTGTCAGCGAATATGTAGCAGCAAGGCGCAGAAGAGCCTGCTGTGATATGGACTTCGATTCACGCAATTTATTCATTGCTGCTGTCGGTTGCTCTCCGGCAAGAACGAGGGTATAGAGTCGATATGCCTGCATTAAATCAGCAGCATTGGTAGTTGAATGACGGTAACGACGTGCAGCCGAGTTCTGATAATCAATCCATTTGTTGTAACATTGAGTCGAAACAACAAAACCTTGATGCCGAGCCTCCGTCAGCACTTCGCCAACCAAAGATGTTACCCAGTCGTGTGCCTCGTTATTACCCGGCCAATATACAAATCCTCCATTTGAGATCTGTCGTGATTCGATGGTTTTCAACAATGATGGCAAAGCCTTCTCGACACGCTTCTGCTCCTCAGCACCAAGAAATTTTCTGGCGTAAAGCATATACATTGCACGAGAGGATAATTGCTCGGTACAATAGTGCGGATAATTCTCCACAAATGAGAATGCTCCTTCGAAATCTATCGTTGGCATTGTTGCTACCGTCAGTTTGGCTGTACCATTACTGAAATCTGCACAATCAAAGCGGCACTTCTTGTTGCTTTCGAGTGATAAAGATTTCGATTCCACAATATCCGGCAATGGATTACAAACATCAATATAAATAGTTTCAGTTGCCTTCTGACCACCACCTGTTGCCGTAATTACCACTTTTGCCTGACCGCTATTTATGTCATCACACAACAAATTGAAGTTGACAAGTTTTTCAGAAGGTTGTGTAAAAGAAATCTGTTTTGTGCTTTCGCCAACAATTGACAAGGGGCCTTCTACATTTACAGTGACCTTGACATCTTTCACGCCATCCTCCATTGCAAAGAGATTAACGGGCATATCAATTTTGTCACCACACGCCAACTGACGCGGCATAGTGGTAAGCAACATCAGCGGGGAACGCACGGTAACCGTCTTGTCGGCACTGCCATACGCACCATCCTTGGCAGCTACAACCATCACTCGTACAGAACCGACATACATTGGAAGTGTGATTTTATGCGTATTCGTTCCTTTGTTCAGAGTGAAAGGTCCAAGGTACTTTACTACAGGGTTAAATCGTTTCTCCTTACCGGCAGCACGGCGTAATGCCTCATCCCCCCCAATGCTCAGAATTGAAGAGAATTTACCCGCATAAGCACCTATCACATCCTCGTACATATCCCAAGTCTTTATGCCCAATGCTTCGCGTTGGTTCATAGCCAACCAAGGTTGCGGTGTCTTAAATGCTGTAATATCGAGCAAACCTTCATCTACAATAGCCAACGTGTAACTCATCGGTTTGCCATCCTGTTCTCGCACCTTGATTGTAAATTCCTGTTGTGGAAGAATCTCATCAAGAACGTCAATCACAGGATGCAAAATTGTACGACGGTCTATAACTTCTGCCCCCTCTATACCATACATACGGATAGGAAGGTCATTTACCGTCTGTGCATGCGGTTGCAACAACGATGCATTCACATAGAAGTTCGGTGCCATCTCCTTGGTCACCAAAATGCGATGAGCAGTTTCTTTCTCCGAGGATGTACGAACCCATTGGCGTGAAATCACTTTAGAGCCATTCTCTATTGAGAGCAATGCACAACCTCCTGCCGACTTGGGCAAATATACAGTTGCATATTCGCCAACTTCATAATTCTGCTTGTCGAGCGAGAACGAGAGCATAGTTGCCGCAGTAGGAGCACTCTTGCCTGAGTGCCCTCTCCAATCGGGCCAATCAATATAAACCACACCTCCCGATGCATGCTTGCTTACAGGATCCTCCACATAAACCAAATACTTGCCCCACGATGGATAATCTACACGGAACGAGAATTCGCCTTTGCCCTGTTTGGTCGATACTTTACCCGATGCAACAACCTCTGCGGTTGTACTTTGGACGTATTTATTCAAATCATCGGCAGAGCCTTCCCACCACCAGCCCCAATTCAATTGATATATCTTATATGTAAGATTACGCTCAATGGGTTTTCCCGAAGCGTCGAGTGTTACAACCGGAAAATGCAAGTCGCAATCTGTTTCAAACTCCTTATTTTGAAGATTTACACCAACATAACTAACATAGGGAGAATAGCGTACCGAACGAGAAGTAAGGCTCTCATCACCTCCGGCTTCCGCTACTCGTGCAATTAGATTTGCCTGCATCATTCCTGATGCTTGTTCTGTAACAGGCAATGTGTAGTCACGAGAATATCCGCCAGCCGAATCAAGTTTACAAGAGAACACTTCGTGTTTTGAATTTGAAGAGGGATACAGCGGATTTCTGAACAGATATTCACTATATTGTTCAAAAGGCCGCGGATTATCGTAGAGAGACATCTCTACATTTGCTTTCAAACCGGCAGCCACCGGTCCGGTCAGCCAATGAGCCTCAATACCAATCTTTGAAGGCTGTCCACTATGCAACACATCGGGAGAAGAAATGTCTATCTTCAAACGATTCGGCTTGACGGTCTCAACCCTTACAGCGTGGCGGAAAGTCTGACCGCCAACCTTGAAACGGGCATCCCAACTTCCGGTAGGAGCATCTTCGGCAGTGGTAATATGGAAAGCGTAGATGCCATCCACACTCTTTGTGAGCGTCTGTCGGTCGTAGAGTTGCCCTTGTGGCGTGTAAAGTTCCATCGTAACAGGGTGATTCTTTGGCAGGGCTTTCTGCTTATCCTCAACCATAAGCGTCAAATATATATCATCCCCGGGACGCCATACGCCACGCTCACCATACACAAACCCTTTTACACCTTGCGGAATCTTTTTACCTCCTACATTGAAACGGCTCGTTGAGAGTTCATGACCGTTATTAATCTTCAAGTAGGTTGTCGATACTCCATTCGATGCAGTAACGACAAAAGGGTTTCCATCTACCTCAAAATCGGCAAAGCCTTGTTCGTTTGTGTAAGCAGAGCCTATCTCGCGCATTTGATAGTTATATGCAGTTACACGGATACCACTCATGGCACTTGCGGTCATCAGATTTGAAACAGTACACCACAATTTATAGGTATCTGCACGCTTTACTATCAGTCCTATGTTTGATGCAACAAGGTTGTATTCCGGCATACGTGTAGTTGTCATGTAGTAACTGTCTTTTGAAGGGTCATCGCGTTCACTCCAATTGAAATCATTCCAATCATAATCTGCCGCCGAACGGTAAATATTAACATATGGCTTATCCCACACATCTCTGTCAGCAGTTGTAACACCGGAAATCATATCAATATCTCCAATTTCTACCTTATCATAGAGTGAATAGGCCTTGCGGAACGAGAGCCTGATATTATAGATGGCACCACGCTCCTGACGGAAGAGGTTTTTCAAGTCTATTGAAAAATTCTGCCATTGGTGAAGATTGAGAGTCTTGTCTTTATCAAGGCGAACAGTCTGCTTATAGATAAGTCTTCCGTATCTTCTCAAGCTGTAAATATCATCTATCTCATTTCCCTGCAAAAAGGACATTACATTGTCGGAATAAATTTTCACCACCTCTACATCCACTGCTGCCAAATTCACCGAGCGAAATGGTAATGTCAGGTTATTGCCATCGGGAAGGATTGTACCACTTATCGGTATCTCGATTGCCGGAGCAATAACCTTCTGTTTAAAATGTTGTTCAACCTCAGCTTGTAAAGTTCTGCCATCATTCGCCCTGATGAGTTCCGATACTCTCAATACAATATCGGTAAGCCCGTTTGCAGGGTAATAAACCTTAACATTTGTACCTCTGCACTCAACACGTATCACATCAACATCGTCAATTGAGATAAGACCATCTAACTCCTGTTCGGCTGTAAGAGGTGCCGAAAATTCCAAGTCAATGTAAGGTTGTGCTGCATCAAATTGTTCAGCAGAAAGCAACTTAAACTCCGACAATCCCGGGACAACAACCGTTCCATTTGAAGTAGAAAACCCTCCTCGTGGATTGTATTTAATATTCACTTTATAATCTTCAACCTTTCGACTGATATTTGATATTGTAAAGATGTGGCACATTTCATCATCGGTGGTCTTTATAGTTGATTTTGCTCCTGCAACACCACAATCAATTGATGAGGCTTCGGTTGATTGTTCATTAGGAACCGAACTGAAATACACCTTACCGGTTATAATCACTTGCTCCACATTATCGGGGTCGATACTTACACGAAGATCTGCCAAACGGGACTCACGCTTCTCAACAACAAAGTCAAATGCAAAATCTTTTAAGGAATCAATATCCGTCAAATATGACATCCGCACACGACAATTATACTGTTTACCTTGTTTTAAAGCACCTTTTTTAGGAATGAAGTCGATAAATCTTCCTCCATCAACATAATGTGCCTCTCCATTGACTGAGGGTGTAAATTTGAACACCTTTTCAAGGGAGCGGGAAGTGTCGATACGGGCAAGCAGATAGTCCGTCGCCTCAATACGGATAGTTGCATCCATATCAATATGCTCCGGTGAATAGGCTGCCACCCATTTAGTGGACTCTTCAATAGTCATTGGTTCTGAAGAACCACACGCTGTAAGGCTTAAAACAGCTAAAAGTACAATCCAAGATTTTTGTAAAGCAGACTTCATTTTATACTCGTTTAATTTGTTTACACAATCGTTCAAGTACAAATTTCGAAAAAAGAAATCGTACAGCCGAGCGTTTATGTCTCAACTGTACGAAATCATTTTTCGAATGTATGAAATACTAATTACTGTTGGAATTCATAATCTTTCTCCATACTATATAACTTGTATTCTTTGGCATTCTACGACGGTTGTCTTTCCCAAATTCGTGTATCGCACCCGTTTCATCAACCGCCCAACCATAAGCCGATGAACCGACAAGATATACCGCCTGGTCAACTCCCAAATCCGCCAGTGCCTGTGCGAAATCGTGAAATGACTCTGTTGAACCTGTCTCAACCATGAAGATTTCACCTTGACGGTCACAAATGGCCCTACGGATTGACTTGCCTTTGGGCTCATTGTCTATAACCTCGCCATTGCTTACCAAAGGATACTGACGGAAAAAGTATCCACCTTCTTCGGTCGCCT
>CAYNBZ010000071.1:0-10118 GCA_964395975.1 uncultured Muribaculaceae bacterium
GGCCGGGATATACTTTTTTGTGTCTGACGAGTTTTATCGGACAGCAATGAAAAAAAATAGCCTTTATTTAAGAAAAGGACAAAGACTATAAATAACAGGCGAAGATTATGCCTGCTATATTTCTTGAAAATGAAGACGTAAATCGCGGCTATATGTACGACCTACGGGAACCTCATCATCTTCAAACGGAGGAAATAATCTGCATTTGGATGTACCCAAAAGCAACAGATAGTGCATGTTTACAATGTAAGATTGATGTGTTCGCACAAATTGTGGACTATAATTTAGTATGTCGTTGGCCGTCGTACCACGTTTCAATTGAACGAAACTATGATCATTCAATGCCACTTCCCACACCTTGCGACGCATACTATAGCGGAAATAGCCTATGTCGGAAAGACGCATTACACGCAACTCGTTGGTATAAGTAGTAGCTGTGAACACTTCTCCACATCTGGTCGTATGCAATGAGTTGGAAACCTTGGGATAATCACTGTTGTTTAGCAATCGGTAGCGTCGATAACGCTTTATCACTTTGTTAAGCTCAAGTTCATCGATAGGTTTAAGCAAGTAGTCTGATTCATCGCTTTCAAATGCATCATTGCCATATTCACGGAAGAAACCTGTAAACATCACTATGTAGGTATTCTTGCTTGCAGCCTTTATTGCATCAATCAAGTCGAGGCCGTTTCCATCGGGCATCTCTATATCAAGGAAAAGCAAATCAGGCTTTATTTCCAACACCATTTCACACCCACGTTTACACACTGTGGCACTTCCCACAACTTCAAGATCAGGATAATCGGATAAAACTTCACTCAACTTCTCTACCGATTTTATGTCATCATCGATAATAAACACTTTGGTTTTATTACTCATCGCAAAATTAATTTGTGTCCCAAATTTAAAGTTTTTATGCCAATTATACAAATGACCACCGATGGATATACAGCGCAGTTTCTCGCTGAATATCCTCGGCAGTCAAACGTCTGACCCGCCATGCCATTCACACAAGGCACAACCTATGCCACTTGCAAGTTATCTGTTATTTTATGAATTTAACAACGTTCCGATTGTTGTTGCCTGTGGCCTTGACTATATATACTCCAGCAGTCAGGTTATGGATGTCGAGAGTGTTGTCGCGGACGTGCGCCACAACCGTCCCCTGTATCGAATACACCGTAATGCTCTCGGCGGTAGCGGCAGTGATAACGTTGCCTGCAATTATTATGTTATCGACAATACCGCTTTCAATCTCATCAAGTCCTGAAAAGTCAATTTCGCTTACTGACGTACTGTCAACTATGAAGTAGAAATCACGGTTGGCCTCAATAGCATAGTCGGGCAATTGTAATCCTCTGTTCCAATTGTTGAATATGAGATTATATGAGCCCGAATCGACATCAAGGGCATACACCTTATAGGTGATACCATTGATGTCACGCTCGTCGATATAGTTCTGACCCGGCCACGATCCAAATAGTTCGCTGTCGCCCCATGCATACAACCCGAGTGTATCCCAACCGGTGTTGTCGATTACATAGATGTAGTGCAAAGCTGTGGGCACTTCGGGCAACTGTGCATTGATCTCAAAATCATCTATGGCGAGTGCCATGGCAGCATTTGCAGCATCACCGCTTGCCACCGATATATTCCAAGCCAGGTAGAGGTCACACATTCCACCTATGGTAGTGGGCAACACACCACTAATGGTAACAGTTTCGCCCGGTACACTTTCATATCCGGCAGTCTCATCATCGGGCGAGAATAATGTATAGAAGTCTTCTCCCGCCGAAGTCCAATTTTTGCCATCGTATAGGGAATAATATAGTTGCACTGCAAATCCTGCCGGGTTCGACCCCATGCGATATTTTTCGATGCTGTATGAAACAGTCACATTCTCAAGCGTCTTTCGGCTTGAATTATAGATGTGGGCATACACATTCACGGCGCGTGTGCCATTATCAATACCGGTAGTGATTCCACCTATCGCACGGTCGGTTGCATCATCGGCACCAAAGTTCCACAATCCGTTCTTGGCATCAGAGGGCAAATTTGCTCCACCTGCATACATGGTATTCAGCTCTGCTTCGGCAAATGTGCCAACTAAGCGTGGTGCAGCCGTCTGGCGATCGATGCGCCACGCCTCGGGCAGTTGAGCTTCGTCATCATTGCCAATAGAGTTGAAATCCTCTGTTGCCGACAAATTATCATCGTTAAGTTCGATTGAAGGATAGATAACCACTTCGGTTTCGGCTTCAGCAACCTTAACGCTTGCCGTTGATGCAAAGTTACCCATAGTTGCTGTCACAGTGTAGTCGCCAAGAGTGCCATCGGCAGTGAATGTGCCATCTTCGCTCAGTGTGCCACCGCTGCTCAATGTCAATTCCACCTCAAATGGAGGCTCAACCTCAATGCCGAATTCATCGAGCACCTGTGTTGTGAATTTCACCGTACCATTGTTATGGTCAATATAATTGGTGAAGCTCGCCATTGCCTGCGAGGCATATTCGGTCATTGCCATAGCCTCGGCATCGGTGACCGACGATGGATGATAGATGATTGACGATGCGTCCTCACCGAAAATCAGCGAGTATTCCATACACGCCGCCATATATGTGGCTTTGGGCGTGGGATGACGGTCGTCAAGGAACAGTTCGGCACAAGCCTCTGCACCCTCGGCATCATAAACTTTTTGATAAGCAATAGCTATGGGACAAACCACCACACCCAGTTCCTGTGCCACATTTAGGTAGTTGCGGTTGAACAGGTCGTTGTAACTTGAGAAATTTCCCCAGTCACCGGCATAAGCCCAGTTCATAGGCAATATAACCACGGCATTAGGGTTTGGACAGTTTTCTCGTATATAGTCTATCCATTTTTTTACCGAAGAGCGGAAAGTTTCGATATCTGTGCGGGGCAGCGAGCTCTGTTCTTGCAATATTATGTGGCTCCAAGCCTCAGTGCGCACCAACATTTTTGCCGACGGGTTGCCATCCTCTGCAAGTCCGTCGCCTTCGTTCCAATGAGCTGCAAGCGACTGCCCAAGCAGAGTATGCTTTGTCCATGTGGCATTCTTCCCTTGTGCAGCGGCAATCTCATTAAACATTTCGTCTTGGTCGTTGTAATATATCAAGCTGTTGTTTAGCGACAAGACTTTCACTTCTTGTGGCAACTGCGGTACTAACACTACCTCGGTGGGGAGCAGTTGCATCTGTTCAATGCTACCCGAAACCTTGGTAAGCGAGTAATTGCCTGTTTCTACATCGAAAGTGAAATCATACGTGCCGGCAGCAGTCGAAACATTACCGGTGCTACCGCTTTCGAGCGTGCCGGCAGTGTTGTCGCCTGTGAGGTCTTCACCTCCGGCTGCACCCCATGCGCCGCCCATTCCCAATTGCTGATATATGCGCCAATAGCTGAAACCATCGCTCGATGCTGGCAGCGATACACGTCCCTTGAAAAGCCCGTCTGTTTCATCGAGGTCAAGCTGGCCTGAAGCGTCCATATAGTTCCAATCGTTGTTGTCTCCTATCACATATACTGCCGTAAGTCCATCAATACTGTAGTCCGACTCAAGCAACAGCGTTGCACCATCGGAATTTATGGTTAGCAATATTCGTTTACACAGATATGCGTTGCTGCCACATGAGATATTGGAGTCTGTACCCAACACAAGGCTATACTCACTATCCATGAGTATATTACTACCATTAGTGCCATAGTTACACGCCGACGACCAAGAGTCATCAGCAATTTTGAAACTTCCCGAGAGCCGCTTGTCATATAGGGCATATACTCCATCGCCTATGATGCCAAATTCCCAGTCGGATGTTGCCTCCCAACTGTTCACTTCACCACGCAGATAGATTCCGGATGGTTGTGGCGCATCGGGATCGACATAACCTGTATATGACTCTGGGTCTGTAATTTCAGTCACTGTGGAGGCTGTCGCACATAGGTAATAATCACGCGTTTCGGCAATTGTGAACTCAGGCAATTGCTCATCACCGGTATTATTTACAATTACACCGAACGGTGGATTTGCAGAATAATTAAATGCCTTGTATGACACTCCATTGACCGACACATATCCCAACGGTTCGATACCTGGATACGTGCCCAGTAATTGCGACGACGGTTCATATACGGCTATCCTGTCCCAGCCGGTATTATCCTCGACATATATGTAATGATTTTCGCCCTCGGCATAATTGGCTGTAATTGAAATGTTGTCAATGGCAAGCCCCGGTGCGGCATTTGGGCTTGTGCCCGATGCCACAGATATGTTCCATGCAAGATAGATGTCGGTACCCGACTCCACGCCTGCAAGCAGATTTTTACCGCTCACCGTAGTAGTGGATATGGGTACATTTTCAGCACCGATGGTTTCACTGTCGGGAGTAAAAAATGTGTAAAAATCATCACCACCCGAAATCCAATTTTCCCCGTCGGTCGAATAATAGAGTTGCACTACAAACCCTGCAGTGTTTGAGCCATAACGATACTTTTCGATATCGTAGCTTAATGACAGGTATGAAATGTCGGCAACATCGTCGTTGAGCAATTGCGTCATCACGCTCACACAACGAGTACCACCCGAAACGGTTGTGGAGAGTCCACCCACGGCGCGGTCGGCAGGATTGTCCGAACTGCCAAAGTTCCATGTCCCATTCGATGCATTGCTTGCGAGGCTTGTACCACCACTATACATCACTTCAGTGGCAGCATCGGCAAACGTACCTATTTGGCGTGGAGCAGACATATTTCGGTCAATGCGCCATCCATCCGGCAACTCAAGTGTAGCTTCGGCAGTAGCCGTGTCCCACATTGCATCAAAGTCTTGTGTCACTGTTGGGGCAGCCTGTGTAAGGCTTATGGAAGTTTGCCCCTGTGCAGGCAATGGCAGTAATCCCAATACTGCAATTCCAATGCATGACAATAGTTTGGTTTGATTATTCATAGCGTTCAAAGATTTATAAGTTGGCTTATGTCAATACAAAACTATCATACGCTACTCTCGTTTCTATTCCAGTATAATGAAAATATAGATTATGTAAATTTAAATTACACTGTTTTTCAGTTGTTTATAACATTATTCTGAGGTTAATAATGTAGATAAAATGTAGAAATATCATCAGCTTATATCCATCACCTGCTTTTCAAAATCATCTGGACAAAGGGCACGGCTTCTCATTTTTGAGCGATAATTATAGATGGTTGAATATGAACAACGCAAGAACTCGGTCACTCGCTTGCTGTCGTGGACACCCAAACGCAAAAGTGCAAATATGCGCAATTCGGTATTCAGGCGTTCCCCCTCCTTAAGCATAATTCGGCATTCAGGACGCAATAGCTTATTAAAGTCACTCACAAATGTAGGGAAAAGATGAAGAAATGCCTTGTCAAACGTTTCATAGAAGTCTGATATGTCTTGCTTGAGCTGGCGACCCGACTGTATGGCATTATATAACTTGTCGAAGTTGCGCAATGCCGCAATTTTCTGCAAATTGTTTCGGTAACTCTCCATCTTGGAAAGATACTCCGAGCACATATTGATGAATTGCGTTATATACTCCTCCTTTATGCGATTGGTTTGTTGCAACTTCACGTTGAGCTTCTTCCACCTGCGATTGCGCTTGTGCACATAAATTGCCACCACAAACACCAACACCGACAACACACCGATAAATGCACAAGCTATATACAGCTTGAAATTCGTGGCAGCCTGCCGGCGGTTATAGTCGGCATCGATTATGGGCAGAGATTTTGACATTTCGAGCATACGTGAACGTGCATTGCAGGCAATGGCATCGGCTATGCTCTGGTGTATGTATCGGTAAGCACGGTCGATGTTACCTTCGTCATACAGCATTTGCGCCAGTTCCTGTAAAGCCATGTATTCCCTCACACCGTTCACCATGTCGCAACAAGCTGCCTGTGCAAGATAGACCTTGCGCAGCTCTGTATTATTTTGCAGCCCATATATACGAGCAAGTACATGGTAACGTGCGGCGGCATCGCGAGTGAGAACCCAGTCGTTAAGACCACTCGATACCACTTGACGTGCCATTTCATAATTACCTTCTTCTATATACTTGTTGGCAAGTATTATCTCGTTGTCGGTAAACACCTGCAAGACCGA
This sequence comes from uncultured Muribaculaceae bacterium, assembly GCA_964395975.1. Classification (GTDB taxonomy): domain Bacteria; phylum Bacteroidota; class Bacteroidia; order Bacteroidales; family Muribaculaceae; genus Avimuribaculum. The sequence goes on from CAYNBZ010000071.1 coordinate 6,146, forward strand.
ATCGCGATACGCCTGAGCCATACTCTTGTATCGGATGTGAATGTTGGCATCGAAAGCCAAATTTGCAAGATTGTGATATATTTGCAGTGCAAGCACATAATACTTGACCAACACATCACGGTCGATGTCAAGGTGACTACGGTCGAGGTGCACAAACATGGCATGAGCCTCCTTTGTCATCAAGCCGGTGGAATTGTAGATATGTGCTATAACCATGTATGCATCAGCTTGCAGTATGTCGTTGCCAGAGTGGCGAGCCACTTCCATCGCCTTCTTGGCATAGACCAGTGCCGAGTCGAGCGAATAATTAAGATACTCGTCGATGAGCTGCTGACATTGCACATATTCGCTCTCAAAGTCTGCTGAACTCATCAGGCAAGCCTTTATGCTGTCGATGCGCTGTTCTTTCACGGCAAGGTATCGGTCACGATTGGCAATGGCATCATCAAGCCGAGCAAGGTAGTGAGCAGTACGGGTGGGTGCAGCAAGACTTTCAAGCACAATTATACACGGCGATATACACAGCAGCAGGAGCTTGACTAATGGTATGTTTCTCTTAACCATAATTTGATGCAATTCAACAGCCACACACTATTTCTTTTCCTTGTCAATAGGAATATTGTCCTGCAATGCCCCGGCAGCACTGCCGGCAACTGTAATGCCAAAGCAATCCTTGACAGCTTTGCGTATATCTTGGGCATCACGACCATCCTCCTTCAGTATCGTCAATATGGCTTTGATATAGTGGTCTTTGTTTCGTAAGCCGCACAATACTGCCACATTGCTGTTGGTGATGATTGTTTTTTCGTTGAACACCTTGAGCACGGCAGCATAGTCTTCTCGTTGTTCGTAAACGTGGAATTGCCGACACATTTCATCATACATCCCTCGCGGATTGATTTCATGCACGAGGTCTAACATGTGGTTTTCAAGAGCGTTGATATTTTGGAATTTACGGTCTATGCGCATTTCCACACTGCTTTTTACACGATGGCGAACGTGCATCAATGCCTGTTGTTTGAGAACGGAACGGAACATATTGATAACCGCTTTTTTCACTTTTACGAATACCCGTGTATCGTCCTTGTGGTAATGGCGTGCCACCGTTCGCACCACGCCTTCGAGCATAAGAATATTCTCTATTTCGGCTACATCCGGCACCAGAATCTTTTTCTGTCTCAAGTATGCCACCTCATGGTCGTTACGACGGTCACGGTCAACAATGCCATGACTGTCGAGATGGTGGAACGACTGCATGTCGTTGAACGCCCGCGTCACTTCTATCACCTTGTTGCAACTGCCCACAGGCTTCACAGTGTATTCCGTGAATATCAGCGGATACAGTTTCGAATCGATGCTGTGAATTTCATCCCCCTCTATAAACAGCACAGGCTTGCGGCTGCCAAGTATGTCGAAATATATTTCATCGGGAAAAGTCGAATTAGAAACTATTTGATAGTCCCAAGCCTCATTCATGCTGTCATAGTTGCGCACCCACACACATACGTTGTCGATACGCGACGATGCAAACTCTATATCATGGGTGTTATAGATAAACGTACAGTCAGGCCGCATTTCTTCTATGACATTCCACAGGGTTTGCATAATGGAGTGGTGGAGAAATATTTCAGGAGAATCGACAAAAATCACAGCTTCGGGCATCGCATACAGCACGGCTCCGATATAATACAACACTGCCTTTTCGCCGTTAGACAGCAATTGCGAGCTATAAGGCTTGTGGTCATTGTCGTTTGACGAGAAAAGCAACTTCCCATCAAAACGGAAAACCTTGTTCTGCGGGAAAACCTTGATCCAACGATTCAATACATCATCAAGCCGTGTGCATGGCATCTCTAACCTATCGCCGCTTTTCAACCGTGCCTTGTAAGTGAGCATGTCGATAAATTCATCGTGCATCAATAGGTAAATAAGCCGTTCAAACTCACTTTCGGCAGCCCCTCTGATGATATGTGTCATTGTAGAGCGTTCATTGTAGAGCATGTCGATTGAACCTTCAAGTTTGCTTACCGATGTCGTTGGAAATATTGCTCTTAGAGCCGACAACTTGAAAGCCCTATGTGGAAACATTTCCATAAGTCGTGCACTGAAACGTGTCTTGCCTGCACCATTGGCACCTATCACAGTCACACGTTTGGCATTGTTTATCACATCGGGGGTGTTCCCGTTAGTTTTGTCAGGCAATATTATGTTCATGTCTGTTAGGTTTTTTCAATGTTGATAGACTTGTCAAATATACACAAACTCGTCCATATTATGGATGAAATTCGGAGAAATAATGAACTCATGCTTGAAATAAAGTATCCCATTACCCCTCCCCTTGCATCAAGTCATTGATGTCTGTCGAAGACTTCTGTGAAAACACGGGAAACCTGCATATTGCTGAAGCAACAGTGCCTTTTGGCACAAACCGTTGCGTCACACTTGATATGTATATTTGCCATATTTAAGAAAACTACGAACAAATATGGCTTCTATAAAAGTAAAGTTCCGACCCTCCACTATCGCACACCACGAGGGTACTATCTACTACCAGATTATACACGAGAGAAAGGTGCGACAACTTATCTCGGATTACAAAGTATTCCCATCTGAATGGAATGAGAGCCGTTCAATGGTGACAACACATCATGGGAGTGAACGCAAATCATTCATTCTCTCAATCCGTGAACGTATCCGTTGGGACATTGAACGGCTAACAAAGATTGACCGAAAACTCAATGCCAACGAATTGGCATACACAACCGATGATATAATAGATGAATTCAATCGTTATGCTGATGAATATTCCCTGTTCAACTTCATGGAAAACATAATCGCCAAACTCAAACAAAACGGCAAAGTCAGGACTTCAGAAACCTATAAATCCACACTCAACAGTTTCAAGAAGTTCCGGCATGACGAAGACATTATGCTAGACTGCCTGACATCCGAGGTTATGGAAGCTTACGAGGCATGGCACCACATGCATGGTGCCACACCCAATACCATTTCTTTCTACACACGGATACTTCGAGCTGCCTATAACCGTGCCGTTGAACATGGTATTATCGAGAATCGAAATCCTTTCAGACACGTCTATACAGGTGTTGATAAAACTATAAAACGAGCTTTACCATTACCGCTAATCAAGAAAATCAAAATGTTGGACTTGGCGTCATCTCCTGTACTCGACTTCACCCGCGACATGTTCATGATGAGTTTTTATCTCAGAGGGATGAGCTTCATCGACATGGCTTATCTGAAAAAGACAGACCTCAAAAACGGCTATGTCACTTACCGCCGTCGTAAAACAGGCCAACAACTTATCATTGAGTGGACAAAAGAGATGCAGATGACACTCGACAAGTATCCCGAAAATGAGAGCGACTTCCTGCTGCCTATCATCAGAACATCCCATACAAACGAAAGAAGCACTTACCGGAATGTAGGCTATAACATCAACCACAACTTAAAAAGAATTGCAGAAATGATAGGTATCACAATCCCTTTGACCTTATACGTCGCGCGCCACAGTTGGGCTTCCGCTGCTAAAGCCAAAGGAATCCCCATAAGTGTAATCAGCGAGGGAATGGGACACGACTCGGAAATGACAACCAAAATCTATCTTGCCAACCTTGACACCTCGGTCGTGGACAAGGCAAACTCGATAATACTCAAAAGCCTATAAAAGAATGAAATGTCTCAGCTCCATGTTGTTTTGAGGCTAATTTGAACAACATTCAATATAAATCTTGCTAAACAACACCACATTAAAGAAATTCGGAAGTATCTATTTTGGTCTTGCTTCTTTCAAATTAAATACACTTCGTTGCCCATAAAGGACTTTCAAGGCTAAAATATATACTCTTACATACTTCTGTTGGTGTTTTCTTAACTTTATGAAAGGTATTTTAGCTATTATATTATATTATATTATATTATATTATATTATATTATATTTGCAGCGTTCAAG
>CAYNBZ010000072.1:0-10005 GCA_964395975.1 uncultured Muribaculaceae bacterium
AATTTGAAATAAAACAAAAGAGGCCATCTCAAGTTTATTTTGAGACAGCCTCTTCTGTTTTTCCTGTGTGTCATGTTTTTAAATACTTTTGACTACATTGGGAAATCTCATTCTTTTCATCGTAGTTTTCAGTTTAGGATAGGAAATATTTGCCTTTTCAGAATTTATGCGCCAATGCCTCGGCTTGCTTGCAGCCATCCGTATTGGCAATGTCCCCCTTCGTTCAACACACCGGTAATGAGTACCTCACCAGTCATTTCCCATTTCAGCAGGGCAGCCGAACGTTCGATGGGGATGCGCACACCGTCCATCACGGTCGGGTCATGCTCCTCGCAACAGGTTATCAGGCCGCATTTCTTGCCAGATATGTCCTTGCCAGCCACACAAAACGAATAAATCCGGTCTATCACTCCCTTTATCTGCGATGGGATGGAATACCAGTAAACAGGGGTTACATACACGATAGCATCGGCATCCAGAATGGCAGGCGCAATCAGGTTGAAATCATCATCGAAGGAACAGGCCTTTCCCGTCTTGAAACATGTATGGCAGGCATGGCAACCACCAATCTTCATAAATGCAGTATCAAACCGTTGCACGACGTGACCGAGCTTTTCCGCCTCTTTGACAAACGCCTCTGTCATGGCAAAACTGTTGCCTTTTTTGCGAGGACTCCCCGTAACCACTGTAATCTTCATACTTTTCTTCCCTTTTATTTTTGTATGGTATTGGAATTTTGATTGTAAGCCTTCGCCACGCACCGCCATTGTCCGTCCATCTTCATCAGCAACAGGTAGTCCGTAAAATCAATACGCCCGCCCCAGTTTTCTTCCAATACACGAACTACGGCGAGAGACTCTTCCACATCGATGACATCCACCCGTGCTTTGAAGCCTTTATCTGCACCCACCGTATCTACATTGTCATAAAACTGCTCGATACTTCCGTGTTCCAGTTTCCCATCAAGGTAACCGAACAGCACAGCTTCATCAATAAACAACTCCTTGGCATAGCTACTATTGCCCTCTGCAACACTTTTCACAAATTTCATAGCAGCTTCTTCAACAGCCTTGTATTCTTCAATGTCAGCTCTCATAATAATATCGTTTAATACGTTATTGTTTGACACAAAAGTATAAGATAGCTATACTTCATACAAGTACCGAAAATTTATTCATATACTGAAAAATTATTCGGTATACAGACACTATAAACAATTATACTTACATTTGTAGTATAATTAAGGAAATAACTATGTACGAGAGAAAAATACCTGTTGATTTGAACTGCCCGCTACGGCTCACTATGAGTTTGATAGATTCGAAATGGAAATCTTGTATTTTGGATGAATTACGCCACAAGTCCTTACGCCCAAGTGAACTTCATAAGATTTTACCCGAAGCAGCACCTCGTGTGCTTGATTTGCAACTAAAAGAACTGGTGGAAGACGGATTGGTGTCAAAAACCATATATCCAGAACTCCCTCCACGATCTGAATACGCTATTACCGCTTTGGGGCAGACATTGATACCTATTATAGACGCAATGATTGAATGGGGTAACAAAAACAAAGAATTATTTGAAAAAAAATTTGGCAAATAAGAAATGTTTATTGGTTTATAAGTGAAAAATCTATCTTTGCTTAAATTTAAACACTACCATGGATATAGAACAAGCTCGGATTCATGCTCTCTCATTTCCTAATGTCACCGAAGATATGCCATTTGGTGATGATGGAGTTGCTTTCCGTATCGGTGGGAAATTATTTATGTATCTACCGCTCAATGATCCCGAGCCACGAGTCGTCCTCAAGTTGCCGCCGGAGATGGGAATGGAATTGCGTGAACGCTATGCAGGCGTATTGCCGGCATGGCATTGGAACAAAAAACACTGGAATGATGTATATATCGATCGTGACGAACCAACCGACCAACATATAAAAACATGGATTGAACAAGCCTACTCACTTGTCCGCAACAAATTGCCACGTCGCATAAAAACCGAACTAAATATATTATAATCCCATAAACACCCAATTAATAAATTGTATATTTGGGTTTACGGAATGGTTAAATGAAGATATGTTTATTGAAGTTTTTTCATTATAATTTCGGCAACAGCCCAATCAAGAGACGTGTCGAGATCGAGCGAACGAAACGAGTCCATAACATAACATCGGCGGCGGCGGAACTCTCCAAGTTGCATCTTGTACAACGAAGCAACATTTATCACATATACGGCACCATTGTATTCCCACACATGCGGTGCATCCTGCCGACGCGTAAATGTACCGTTGCCTTTCGAAATATGCAAAAAGCCATCGCTATCTTCTTCATAGGCATTATAATAAGGGTTGGTGGCGGCTTCCTTAACCGATACCACCATATCGATGTCGGGAGTAAAGAGTGACAATGCCCCTTTTACATCATCGGCAGTTCGCAACGGCGATGTAGGTTGCAGCAAGACAAGTATATCATATTCCTTACCTTTATCCTTATAAAAATCAAGAGCATGCATAAGCACTTCATATGTGCCCGCGGTGTCGGTGGCAAGTTCGGCGGGACGCATGAACGGCACATCCAGACCACAATCGGCAGCAACTTTGGCAATATTGCCATCGTCTGTAGAAAGACATATGTCAGCATTGTCTGCCAATTGTTTGGCCACGTCGATAGTGTAAGCTATCAAAGGCCTTCCGGCCAACATCTTTATGTTTTTACACGGAATGCCCTTGCTTCCACCACGTGCCGGTATGACATATAATATATTGCCCATATTCATCGTTTTTTGTAAAGATACTGCTCAAACGCAAAACTTACAAATGTTTTGCCAAACATGGAGAATGAAACACCATTTATATCACAACATGAAAAAATGAACAAAGCAAGTGAGAAATTCAAGGACGACAGCATGGCACCAATGCACACGGCAGAACACATATTGAACGGCACAATGGTAAAAATGTTTGGCTGCCTACGCGCACAAACTTCGCATATCGAACGTAAGAAATCGAAATGTGATTATAAATTGCCAAGGCAACTCTCGGCCATTGAGGTACAAACTATTGAAGACAAAGTAAATGAAATTATTGCCGCCGACATGCCCGTAACATTTGAAATAACTGAATTCGGGAGACTCGAAGAAGGGCGGTTTGATCTTTCCAGATTGCCAAAAGATGCTTCAAGCACTGTAAGAATTGTTAAAATCGGTAACTACGACGAATGCTTATGCGTTGGAACTCACGTAAGACATACTGCTGAAATCGGACATTTCCGAATCAGCAGCACACGATACGAGAACGGTATGCAACGCATCGTATTCAGGCTCGATAATAACAGTGCAGAATCGTCGCTGTAATTTGGACGATTCTGCACAAATGTATTCAATACCGTGAATAAAATCACTGCATCATGAATGTTACCGTCACTGAGCTACGGAGTTTTATCACCCCTTTGCCCTTATCGGCCTTGCCTTTATTTTCGGGCTGCACAACAATACTCACCACATTGCCCAATTTGCCTCCCGCAGACTCAACAAGAGCCTTGGCTACGGTAGTAGCATCGGAAAGTGCTTCTACACGCATTTTTTCATAATATTCATCAAGTTTGTCAGAAGCAATTTCGGTAACACGTACACCGGCTACGGCACGCTCGTCAAGAGCTTTCTTCACTTTCTCGACCAAGCTATAATCATTCAAAACTATTTCATAATGCTTGTTTTGCATCACAGGAGCTTTTCTGTCAATTCTGCACATTTTCTCACCTCCCGCTTGACATGGCATAGAATCACATTTGACTCTATCAGGTCCCTTGCGTCCTTGAGCAAATTGCATGGCATCACCCTGCATTTCGGGACGCTGGCCACCGTGACCGAAATGATTTCTACTATCACCCATTGGCATCTCTTTTGCATCACACACGCTTACTGCATCTTTTGAGATGCCCAACTCGCCAAGTCGTTTATAAAAATCGTTTTCAATGGTTTCCATTGATACCATCGTTGTGTCTTTTCCCTGTTCAGGATATTGATGCAACTGCACATCCAAGTACACTACATCGGGCACTACCTCCATCTCTGAATTTCCTGTGACTTGTATGGTGCGCTGCATCATCATTCCACCACGGCGCAGGTCGTTAGATTGCGGTTGAGCAAATGCCGTCGTTGCAAACATAAACGCAATTCCTGCCAACATTAAATTTTTCAAATTCATAATATCTATATATTTTTTGGTTAAACTGTTGGTTAGATAACAATCTTCCACCAAAGTTTAATGTATTATTCTTTTTTAGCAGCCTCACACATTCGTCTGTATTTTAAAGCAGATAATATTCTTAAAGTTTATAAAAAATAGCATCTATGTTGGCAATTTACCAATTATTCTTGGTAAATTGCTAAACCAAATCAAACGTACCATGTACAACAACGAAGAAATAATAAAGCGGTTACGCTATATTATTAGCGAAATGAAATTGACACAAAGCGAATTTGCCCAACAGATAGGCATTGATTCGTCCAACCTATCCAAATACCTTAATGGGAAACTTACAATCAATGAATCGTTGATCAATCGCATAGTAATAAACATGGGGCTGTCAAAAAAATGGCTCGAAACCGGCAATGACCTGCCATATGCCCAAACGAGTCCTACATTGCCAAATCGTACTGTAACAGACAGACACATAAGCCATGGGGCTCAATCAGGAATTTCCGGAACTCCGGTTTACGACATCGATGTTACAGCAGGTGTAATGCTGCGGACAAGGATGTTTATCGATGAAAACATAGTAGGATACATAGACCTTCCCAACATGTCGAAACAATGCCGCATTGTCAAAGTGTGCGGCGACAGCATGGCTCCGATCATTCGCAGTGGCGACATGATTGCCGTACGGGAACTGACCAACCTGCAACAAATATTCTGGGGACAAATATATGTGATCCTGCTCGATGACTACTGCATGGTGAAATACATACACCATCACACTGATTCTCAAAAAGTGATACTACGCAGCGAGAATCCACAATATGACGATATGGAAATCAATCGAACTGACATACGCGAACTAATGTTTGTACAAAATATTATTCACATCGATACACGAATGTAAACTATTCTAATATGATAGCTGAAAAATTAAACATTTACTGCAAGAATATCAACGAATACATCCCCGTCCAAGGAGGGGAAACCCTGCTCGAAATATATGAGCGTATTAAGGAACGCATAGATATATCCCCGATTTGCGCCCACGTAAACAACAAGACCGAAGACCTGCATTTTCCTGTCTATAAGCCAAACATGGTAGAATATCTCGACCTTACATCTCCATCAGGATCACGGGTGTATGTGCGTTCACTGTGCATGGTGCTTTATAAAGCCATGCTTGAAGTGTGCCCGCAAATGCGCCTTCGTATGAGGCACTCAATTTCTAACGGTTATTATGCACAAATAGTAGATGACGACTACCGTGAAATAATACCGCCCGAAAGCCTTGTAGAACAAATCAAGGAACAAATGCGCCTAATCATAAAAAAAGACATACCCTTTATTCGCCGCCAACGTCTCACTCATGACGTGCGTGAAATATTCGTAGCTGCCGGACTTGACGACAAGGTTGAATTACTCGACACTTCCGGTGAAATTTATTCCGTGTACTATACACTTGGCGAGACTCCGGACAGTTACTACGGCAACCTGGCTCCATCGACGGGTGCTTTGCAGGTATTCGACCTCGTAAAATACCATAATGGGATACTACTGCTGGGACCTGACCCAAAACAACCGAACATACCAAAACAACCTATAAGGCAAGATAAGATGCTAAGGGCATTTGATGATTACGTCGCATTCAACGAAGTGGTTGGAATAACCAACGTAGCCGACCTAAACAACGCTGTAATAAACGGTAATACATCAATGCTAATCAATGTTGCCGAAGCGTTGCATGATGCCACATTCTCACGCATTGCCTATGAAATAGCTTCTCGCTACAAAGAAGGAAAAGCCCGCATAGTGCTTATCGCCGGTCCATCATCGAGTGGGAAGACCACATCTTCGCACCGTCTTGCCATACAACTGATAATCAATCGTATAATCCCGAAGGTAATATCGCTTGACAATTACTTTGTCAACAGAGAGTCAACACCTAAAGATGAATATGGAGATTACGACTACGAATCGCTTTACGCCCTAGACCTTGATTTGTTCAATCGCGACTTGAAACGGCTTATCAACGGTGAAGAGGTTGAAATGCCAACCTATGACTTTACAACAGGTCGTCGCACATATCGTGGCAACAAAATAAAACTTAACCAAAACAATGTATTGCTTATAGAAGGAATACACGGCCTCAACCCGGAGTTGACTGCACAAATACCCGAAGAACAAAAGTTCCGTTTATATGTATCAGCTCTAACCACACTCACCATCGACGACCACAACTGGGTGCCGACTACCGACAACCGACTGTTGCGCCGAATCATACGCGACCACAAATATCGAGGAACTGATGCGCTTAAGACAATTGCCAGATGGCCAAGCGTACGCCGTGGTGAAGAAAAATGGATTTTTCCATTCCAAGAAAACGCTGATGCAACATTTAACTCATCACTTCTGTTTGAACTTGGCGTAATGAAAGAATATGCGGTACCATTGCTGCGCAAAGTGCCTCGCAACGTCCCCGAATTTGCCGAAGCAACACGGTTACTCACCTTCCTCAGTTATTTTCTGCCTATCAGCGAGGAACAGATTCCAAGCACAAGCTTGTTACGCGAATTTCTCGGAGGCAGTAGTTTCCATTATTAATATTAAACAGTAATAAAATCTCACATGGCTATGAAACCAATATCAGCAATATCAATATTTATAACGCTGCTATGCACGACAAACGTCATGGCACAAACTAAATTCATCGGAGCCGAGAATCCTAACATACGATATATAGGGCGCATAAATTCAAGTAATAAGTTTGCCCCGATGATGGCGTACCCCGGAAGCTCTATCCAAGCATGTTTCACCGGTACGTCAATCTCCATGAAAATGAAACCAAACAGCGGCTACTTCATGGTTGGAATCGATAACGAAAACTACCATAAAATACATTTTACCGAACGCGACAGCATAATACGCATTGCTAAAGGACTGAAAGATGGGCGACACTTTATCGAAGCAATGCTCGTCACTGAAGAATATGAAGAACAACCGGAGTTTTATGGCTTCTACATCGACCGAGATGCTGAACTGATTGACATGGGCAATGACAACCGCCATAGCATAGAGTTTATCGGCAACTCAATGACTTGCGGTTATGGTACCGAAGCAACTGACGGAACAATAAAATACGACCCTTCCAATTCCAATTTCTTTTACACATATGCCGCCATTACGACTCGTGAACTCAACGCACGCCCAATGGTAGTGGCCCGGTCAGGAATAGGTGTTTACCGAAACTATGACGGCAACATCGAAGGCGATGAAAATACAATGCCACAATGGTATGACTACACATTGATTTACGATGACTCACAACTTTGGGACACATCAGGTAACATCCCCGATGTACTATGCATCAACCTAGGAACAAACGACTTCAGTACCACAGGCTGTAATGTGGAACTGTACCGGGAAAATTACGAAAAATTTGTCCGTCATTTGCGTTTACTCTATCCTAAAACCAAAATAGTGATGCTGTCAGGATGTATGCTTGACGGTAAAGCCCTTGAGCAGCAACAATCGGCTCTTAATGCCATTTACGACAAGTTAAAAAGCGAAGGTGACAAGAATGTGTATCGCTTCAACTTCTCGCCACAAAATGGGAACCTAGGATATGGTGCTGACTATCATCCGTCAAAGGCTCAACATCGCAAAATGGCCAACGAACTAATCCCCTACTTGCGTAGCATCACCAATTGGTAGTGAAAATCAAACATCCATAAACATGTTGACAATAATACAACCAAATCTTTTAATAAATCAATTGCTTCATTATGCTTATAAAAAGAATCACTAGTATGAACAGTCTGCGAATAATCTTAATTTTAGCTTTGGCAACAAGTGGCAGCCTTGTTGCTTTGGCGCAAGGATTGGTGCGTCCTGCAGCACTCCGTCCAGGCGACAAAGTAGCAATAATCAGTCCGGCAAGTGCCTGCAAAGAAAAATATGTGACAGGTGCTTGCGAGGTGCTTCGGCAATGGGGCTATGTGCCGGTTGAAGGTAAACACGCCAGAGGCAAGCATGGATCTTTTGCCGGAACTATCGAGGAACGGAAAAGTGACTTGATCGAAGCATTAACTAACCCCGAAATCAAAGCGATACTATGCTCTCGCGGAGGATACGGCTCGGTGCAGGAGTTGTGTGAAATGGACATGACCCTGTTTTCCCGTCACCCTAAGTGGCTTATAGGATACAGCGACATCACTGCATTACACGGTGCAATCACCTCGCAAGGAGTGATGAGCATCCACGGTCCCATGGGGGAGCACCTGACAAAGTTCCACGGCAACGACTCTTGCAGCCGCGCATTACGCAATATCCTTGCCGGCATAATGCCTCATTACAAAATCGCAGCCGACGCGCGCAACCATCCCGGCACCGCATCGGGACTGTTGCTCGGGGGAAATCTCACACTATTAAATAGTTTTATAGCATCACCTATCGACATGCTCGCCAATTACAGCGATCACAATGTGATACTATTTGTTGAAGACGTGGGCGAATCACTCGAACGGCTCAACCGCATGTTTTACACCTTGCGTGTCAACGGTACGTTGAACCACATAAAAGGATTGATAGTAGGAACTTTCAGCGACACTAAATACACCGATGATTTCCCTCACGTATATGATATGGTGGAAAGCATTGTCCGACAATATGACATACCCATCGCATATGGCTTTCCCTCGGGACACACCGATGCCAATTATCCCATGATAGAAGGAGCATGGGTTACTTTGTCCGTAGACGACTCGGGAGCTGAATTGATATTCTGACAAGATACCCTCAACGTACATTAATATTATTTCACTTCCTTATATAGGACAGTTAACAATCATAAGCAAAAAACAGTTGTTTTTCTTTTGTTTTGTTTGAGGCTTACACTATATTTGCGCAAATTTTTGACACACAATCTAAAAACATCGAAACACTATGTATTGGACGTTGGAACTCGCAACAAAACTTGAAGATGCGCCATGGCCGGCAACCAAAGAAGAACTCATCGACTATGCCATGCGTTCGGGTGCTCCACTCGAAGTCATAGAAAATCTTCAAGAGATCGAAGACGAAGGTGAAACTTACGAAAGTATTGAAGATATTTGGCCTGACTATCCAAGCAAAGACGACTTCTTCTTCGACGAGGAGGAATATTAGTGTAATTTTAAGCACTAAAATGACTATTAAATCCCTGTTAATCTTATTGATTAACAGGGATTTAATAGTTTGGACAACAGTGTTTGACCGCCTCAAATGGCGTAGTTTATTTGGACAAAATACGTTTTTCGGAGGAAAAATCGGGGTTTGTTTGGACAAAATACATCAGTTTTTGTTTTCCTCGGGAATATTCTTGATAGGCTCGCCGAGCCGGGATGGCATCCGTTCAAGGCCGACAGCAAGATTCAGTCGAACTATTGTGCAAATTTATCTTCGGCGGTAACCACGACCGCACCATCGAAATGGCATTCGAGAACCAAACTGTCAATCTGGACAAGGATGCAGACAACAGCCGACCGCGGTGGTGCCTGGAGATTGAATAATGGCCAATTCCCGCGACATGGTTGCGGATTTTGGATTCGTTCAACACTGTTGCGCCAATCTGATCTAAAAGGTGTGTTCGCGAATATTTATAAGCAGTTCGTATAACGGTTCCTAAAAGGAAATAGAGCCGCACATTATACCCATAATGATATAAATCGCACTTACGGCACAATATTTATACCCAATATGGTATAATTTAAAATAACGTAAGTTCGACGAATTGTAAATGCTTAAGAAATTGGTGATTAGCGAAA
>CAYNBZ010000073.1:0-9541 GCA_964395975.1 uncultured Muribaculaceae bacterium
TATTAAATATCAATTATTTCAAGGAACTTCTGTGATTTTTTAGTGGACACTTATGATATGACTTATATAAATAAAGCAAGAGAGGTTATCCTCCCTTGCTTTATTTTTTTGTCACTTAGTTATCACTCACACAATAGTTTATTTTTAAGTACTTCAGGTAGAGCATTCCACTTTGATTCTACAGTCTCGCCAGGTATTAATTTTTCTTTCAATTTATCTTGTACTATTTCTTGTTCATCTTCTGTTAATTCAGAAAATCTTTTACCACTCACAAGATAGCCTATGTCTATCACTCCACCCCTTTCTGCTAATAGTCGAGCTTTTTCTCTCTCTATTTCTTCTATATCTTCAGGGGTGTATGGCCGCCCTGTCTTACGATTTATCCTGTTTCGATATCTAACTGGTACCTCTCTGGGTCTATTTTGTTCTACATCAACTGTTACATTATTGATACCAGTCTCAGGGTTAAATACTACTTCTTTTTCTTGAGTAGTATTATCTGTTTGAGTATTATCAGAGCCATGTTCACTATTATTAACTTGCATATTATGCACTTTTTTCACATCCATGAAAAGTTTTGTAGCAAAGACAAAATTGTTGAGGTCGGCATTGTCGCTGCCATAGATTTCATCTTTATTACCAATCCAGCCGCAAGTACCCTTATTGACAAACAATATGTTCTCTCCGATTCCAAGCACCGAATTCATATCGTGAGTGTTGATTATTGTGGTAATGCCATATTCATGGGTTATGTCACTCAACAATTCATCAATCAATATTGATGTTTTCGGATCCAAACCAGAATTAGGCTCATCACAAAACAGATACTTCGGGTTCAAAGCTATGGCGCGGGCTATCGCAACACGCTTCTGCATTCCGCCGCTTAACTCTGATGGATACTTTTTGTTGGCATCCTTTAAATTGACACGTTCTATGCAAAATTCCGCACGTTCTTTTATTTCGGCCGATGTCATGCCGGAAAACATTACAAGCGGAAACATTACATTACCCAGCACTGTTTCCGAGTCAAAAAGAGCCGAACCCTGAAACAGCATTCCGATCTCTTTGCGCAACTCTTTAGTCTGCTTTGAATCCATCTTCAGCAAATCACGTCCGTCATATAAGATTTCACCCGTGTCAGGAGTGACAAGCCCCACCATACTCTTCATCAAGACTGTCTTACCTGAGCCACTCAATCCGATTATCAAGTTTGTCTTCCCTTCATAAAAAGTGGCACTTATGTCAGTCAGCACCTGTTTGTCATTAAACGACTTGTTTATATTCCTAACCTCTATCATACGGCATAATTCATTTTTACTGCAACAAGATTTGAGTCAGTACCACATCAAGCAGTAATATAAAAACGCTGCTTACCACAACAGAGTTTGTACTGGCTTTTCCCACCTCGAGTGCTCCACCTTTGACATAATATCCGAAAAACGATGCCACACTGCTTATAACGAAAGCAAAGAACAGCGATTTTATCAAAGCATACCACACATACCACTCGGTAAACATGGTCTGTATGCCATAAACATAAGTCGATAATGGTACGATATCCGACACTATGCACACCAAATATCCGCCACCAAGACTTGTAGCCATGCTTAATACCACAAGCACGCATATATAAGACACAAATGCCGCAATCTTAGGCAGTACAAGGAAATTTGCCGAATTCACACCCATTATCTCCAAGGCATCTATTTGTTCGGTTACACGCATGGTTCCTATTTCTGATGCTATATTCGACCCGACCTTGCCTGCAAGGATAAGGCAAAGTATGGAAGATGTAAATTCAAGCAGTATTATCTCACGTGTAGCAAGTCCCACTGAATAACGTGGCAACAGAGGTGAAGTCGTGTTTAGCTTCATTTGTATGGTACAAACAGCACCAATGAAAATGGATATAATGATAACTAACGGAATGGAGTCAATACCCAACTTATTTATTTCCCCAATATATCGTTTAAAGAACACTTTCCATTTATCGGGAACCGAAAACACTTTCCAAATGAAAAGACAATACTTACCAAATGTCTGTAATGCGTACAGTAAAAACATATTTCTCAATTATTACGGTGCAAAATTAATAAATTTAGCTTTATCCATCATCCCACCATACCATTTTTAGTATTGATGTGCTGTTTGGAACATAATAAAAGAATAATGTAATATCATACCTGATTTTGAACAAAACATCAAAAAAGACACATCGAAAAAGCATACATACCCAAAGGCAAACTGTCATTCAACGCTCCTTTACCCTGCCTGCCTGCACGAAATTACGCTTATAATAATCCTCGTTAAGGCTGCTTATAATCACACCTCGGCTCGATGAGGTATGGACAAACTTGCCATCCTTCAGGTATATGCCCACATGATTTATCTTTTTTTTCTTTCCTGACTTGAAAAACACCAAATCTCCCTCTTTTAGATTTTTTTTCTTTATCTTGTTGCAATTTTTCTTATACATGAGTTCCGCACTACGTTGCAATTTTATTCCATACACATTTTTATACACATTAAGCACAAGCCCTGAGCAGTCGATCCCTTTCCGTGTGTTGCCGCCATAACTATAAGGTGTACCCAGCCAACTTTCAATCTCCCGGTACAAGTCACGGTTGTCATCTTTCGACATCTTTATGCCGAAATATTTATCTTTATATCCATCGTTTGCCACGTTCTTGTGTGAGCGGCAAGAAGTCATCGCACACAGGCAAACTGCCAACATCGCAAACGCATTCAACAATCTCAATGACATATCGCCATGACTTTTTCTTCGTAAATATAATTTATTTCGACACCATGCACAACTATTGTACAGTTTTTACAATATTGCAGGAAATATTGCCTACTATAAAAAGAGGCTACAACCATACAAGATTATTTTTGTTTTTTTGTTCTACCAAATAATTTGATAATCAACAAAAGCGAGAAAATAATTACCACATAATAAATATATGACTTCTTGTATATCAGAAACAAATAGTGTAATTTTATAAGCGAAAAGACGATATAAAGAACTGATTTTTATAATTTCTAAACACAAACGTCTATGTTGAAGAACCTTTTTTTTAAACAATTGAATGCATCAAGTGCCTGCGGCAGTGCTTGTGGTGCAGGTGAAAAACCTAAAGAGAAACCCGCCGCTTGTGGCAGTGCCTGCGGTGCAGGTGAAAAACCTGAAGAGAAACCCGCCGCTTGTGGCAGTGCCTGCGGTGCAGGTGAGAAACCTGAAGAGAAACCCGCTGCTTGTGGCAGTGCCTGCGGTGCAGGTGAGAAATAAGGCTGTCGTCACATTCCCCTCGGTATGGACAATTCCTTGCCGAGGGGATTTTTTATAATAAAAATACTACATTGAGCAAAAAGTATTTATCCATAACGGAGGGAGAAAACAGAAGATGACAGATAATGATTCGTTTCACTCTGAGCGAGGAACACAGACACAACCGTTCAATGGAAATGCTTGCTAAGGGGGAAATAAATACACCGGAAAAGGGAACAATGGAATATTTTGCATTTCAATGGCATATTACTGAAGCGTGCGACCAACGTTGCAAACATTGCTACATTTATGCGCTTGGCAGCCATGCCAAATTCAAGCAGATGGCTGAAGAGGACATGGACACCGTTTTAGCCAATATCAAGGCATTTGGACAGAAAGCCCACCGTATGCCATATCTCTATATAACAGGGGGCGACCCTATCTTGCATCCACATTTCTGGAATTTGGCAGGAAAGTTGAAAACAGAACAAATACCGTTTGCTATTTTGGGCAATCCGTTTCATTTGAACGATGAAATCTGCAAGCGGCTGTCGGCATACGGATGCCGTAAATATCAGCTTTCATTGGACGGGTTGGAAGTTACACATGACCGCATACGCCGTCCCGGATCTTTCAGGGAAACACTTGACGCAATCCCATACCTACAACGGGCAGGTATTACCGTGGCTATCATGACAACTGTTTCCAAATGGAATTTTCGGGAAATACCGGATTTGATTGACATAGTAGTGGAACATAAAGCCGATGTATTTGCATTTGCCCGTTATTGCCCCGATGCAGAGAGCAAAGATACTTGCTGCTCGCCTGAAGAATACAGATGCATGTTGGAAAAATGTTGGGAAAAATTTGAGCAACACAAGGGCAAACAAACTTGGTTTAATTTAAAAGACCACCTTTGGACTTTGTTCAAGTATGAAAAGGGCCTGTTTAATCCGGCAGATTATCCTGACGAAGATATTGTATATGACGGTTGCAATTGTGGAAACTGCCATCTCACCATTTTGTCGGATGGAGCGGTATATGCTTGTCGACGCATGGAAAGCAAAGTTGGTAATGCTCTGAAGGATGATTTGTACAACCTTTTCATAGGGGAAAAGATGGACGCTTACCGCAAATATGAGGACTTTGAGAAATGCGGTAAATGTGAATTGTTACGCTTCTGCCGCGGATGTCCGGCTGTAGCATACGGCTACCACGGCAACATGTACGCTCCCGACCCGCAATGTTGGAAACAAATCTAAAAATCAAATATATATGATACACAACTCAGTGATAGATAATATGTTGAAACGACGCAGCATACGTCGCTTCAAACAAGAACAAATCAGTGAAGAAGAACTCGACACAATCTTACAGGCAGGGTTGTATGCGCCAAGTGCCGGCGGTCGTCAGGGAGTAATCTTCGTGGTATCACAGGACAAAGATACCAACGAAAAATTAGGACGCATTAAGAAAGCTCATTTTCACGGCAGGATGTCCACAGCTGATACCTATATATCGAAAGACCAGCCGAGCATTGCCGATGACGCTTCCATAAAAAACGCCTTTTATGATGCTCCTACAGTAATAACACTTTTCGCGCCAAAGAAATTCCTCTATGCAGAAAGCGATGCTTGCGTAGCGGCAGAAAATATGCTTTTAGCAGCCACATCGCTGGGCATTGGCTCATGTTACATAGGTTCGGCGTGGGATTCGTTCGATGACCCATTCGGGCACGAGACACTTCAGAAGTGGGGTGTCCGCACAGATTACTATGCTGTTCTTCATGTGCTTCTCGGCTATCCTACCGACGATATGGCGGCCATTGCTGCCAAGCCACGGAAAGATTGCCGTATTATCAGAATTTAATTCAATAAAAACAAACGGCAAATTAGGTATCTGCCTTTGGCATTATCTGTTTCATTATCATACATCGGAAGCTGCTTCAAATTCTTTCCGATGTGTGATTATTGACTTCATATTCTTCTGCGCCCATTCTGTCAACTGCAAAATAAACGGAACTAACGAATCGCCTGTTTCCGTCAGCCTATATTCCACTTTGGGGGGCACTGTTGGATAGACCTTTCTTTCCACCAGCCCATCTGCTTCCAGCGTCCGAAGCGTGCCGGAAAGCACACGTGAAGATATATCGGGTATCAACTTACTCAATTCATTGAAACGTAAAACCTTGTTTTCACTTAAAATTACAATCACCAATAATGCCCATTTATTTCCAAAACGGGCTATGATATTACGTACAGGACATATCTCAATAATGGTGCTTTTTTCTTCTTTCTTCCTCATAATCAGTTGTAATGTTTTTTGATTACTTAGTTTTAAATACAAAATTAGTAAATGGAATCGAAACATAGAAACAATTGATAGCATTTTGTGTTATTGTATTTCACAGATTTCATTATATAACCATTAAAAATATTTCATATTAATTATTATCCCACAAAAAACATAGGAATGGCATGGAAATTTTGAAAACAAGCCTATTCACATAATAATATTTCCCTTTCATCGAATAGTAACAATTTTTAATGCCAATCCCTTGGTACACAGAACAGAATGTTGCAATTTTGCATAAATATCTTATAAAAAGAAACGAAAAATGAAACATTCTCTTTCAATTTGCCTGCTTGTTATGGCAGGCATATGTGTTGGCATCTGCGGCCTCTTAAACAGCAGCAGTGCGGATGCAGCTTCTGTTATTGCAATGCAAATGAAAGATGCGCCTCCCATGCACGGTAGCAGACCCGATGGACCGCCACCGGGTGGAATGGGAAGACCTCCTCAAGATGGGACACCTCCGGATATGCCTCCTGGTGGCGGACCCGGCGGCGAGCAGTTTGACGAGGGGCTGATACAGGCTACCGTTATGGTTACAGAAGGTGAACTCTCCAAACAAAATGAAGAAATCGCATCGACAGAAAAAAACCAGTCGGCAGTGGTTGCACGCAATAACAGCAAGGTGGAACTGAATGGAAACGTAATCACCACATCTGGTAATACGACATCGCAAGACTTCAGTAGTTTCCAAGGCTTGAATGCCGGCATACTGGGCAGGGATGAATCGGAAATACGTATGTCAGGCAACCAAATAAGCACCAGTGGATTGGGTGCCAATGCCATTTTTGCTTATGGCAAGAGCGTCATATATTCCAACGATGACATTATAAATTGTACAGGCGATGGCGGACATGGCATCATGTGCAGCGGTGGTGGTACGATACATGCTGTAAACGTGGACATTACCACGAGCGGGAAGAATGCAGCACCAGTGGCAACCGACCGAGGAAGCGGCATAATAACCGTGGATGGCGGGTGCATCACAAGCCACGGACAGGATTCTCCGGGACTTTATTCTACCGGCCAACTTACCCTTGCAGGAGTTGACATATCTTCCGATGGCAGTGAGGTTGCTGTCATAGAAGGATCTAATAGTATTTCTATAGACAGTTGCCAAATGGAATGCAGTTTTCCATACAAGTGGGGCATTATGATTTACCAAAGTTTCTCGGGTGATGCTGAAGGTGCAGACGGTGAATTCAAGGCTGCCCGTTCATCTATTAATATCACAGGAAAGGATAGTCCGTTGTTCTTCGTTACCAACTCCACAGCCTACATTACCTTGGAAGATAATTACATCAACTGTGCTTCCGGCATTCTGCTAAACGCTTCTGCCTCTCGTTGGGGACGGACAGGAGAGAATGGCGGAATAGCCGTCATCACGGCACGAAATCAAGTGTTGAATGGTGACTTACGAGCTGATGCCAACAGCCAGATACGCCTGCATCTGACCGACGGCTCAGTACTTAACGGCACAATCAATGCCGATGCGACAGCCAAGGCTGCGGAAGTACGCATCGACAAGGGCAGCCATTGGGAACTGTCGCAAGATGCTTACGTTTCACTTATTGAGGCCGACATCGCAGACGGTAGCGTGACAAACATCACCGGTAACGGCCACCAGCTTTATTATGATCCTGCGCACAACCCTTCATTGGAAGGCAAGACATATAATCTGCAAGGTGGTGGAGAATTGAAAGCCAGGGCATCGGAATAGATACTCCATAAACAAATAAATATTCCGACATCGTGAAGCAGACCTTTTTTTTCATAAGAACAGTGTCTATGTGCATGGCAGTGGCGACAATGTTGTTTGCTACAGCTTGTTCAGATGACGAAAACTTACTCGATAGAGAATCTCCCGGAACAGGGACTTCAATCACTGACTCCCTGCCTGAGTCGGTTGAAGACTTGTTTAACTTCACCATCGCTTTCGACAAAACAGATGAAGAGGTTTATGGAAACATGGAGGAGACCATAGTCACTGACCCGTCTTCTGAAAGTTATGCAGACTTTGTGGAAAACTTCGACTTTGCCATAACAGTATCCATCACCTATGACGGCACAACAGCCACTGTTGACGGCACACATGATGGTATCACACTTACTCAAGACGGGGCGCACGTGGTGGTCAACTCCACAATCTCCGGTGTAGAGTACGTACTTAACGGGACAACATCCGACGGTTCATTCAAAGTATATGGTGACGAGCCGTTCCGTCTCTCCCTCTCGGGTGTATCAATACACAATCCTGAAGGTGCCGCCATCAACATACAATCTTCCGAGCGTGCTTACGTCATGGCCGAAGAAGGTACTTCAAATAATTTTACCGATGGTGACGAGTATGACACAAAAGTTGACGGTGAATCAATGAAAGCTTGTATCTTTAGCGAAGGCAGTTTGATTTTCGGAGGCACCGGCTCGCTGAATGTCACGGGAAACAACAATCACGCAATCACAAGTAATGACTGCATCCGTTTTCGTGCCGGCAGTCGCGTCACAGTGGAAGATGCTGTAAACGATGGTATTCACACTGATAACCAGATTACTATCGGAGGAGGTATCATACGTGTCACGGCGCAAGGCGATGGCATCCAGTGTGGTGACGAGGGCATCTCTATGACTGGCGGGTTTGTTTACCTCTCCCCCTCGGATGACAGTTCGGACGGTTTGAAAGCTGAACAAACCGTAGAAATATCCGGCGGTGCTGTGCAAGTACAGATTACAGGAAAGAAAGGCAAAGGTGTCAATTGCGGTTCCTTCACACAGACTGATGGCAAACTCACTGTCATAAATTATGGAGAGGCTCTATACGACGAAGACGAGAATGACATCAGTTCTGCTGCCGGCATCAAGTGTGACGGTGATATGGTGATTTCAGGAGGACAGATAGCCTTGTTAAGCACAGGAGCAGCAGGCAAAGGCATCAACTGCGACGGCTCGTTAAGCATCACAGGCGGCACGGTACAAGTAGAAACCACCGGCAAACAATATGTAGTCGGTCAAGTCGATTCTTCTGCGAAAGCCATAAAGGCTGACGGCGACCTGACCATCAGCGGCGATGCCATTGTGCAAGTTCGTGCCACAGGTGGCGATGGCAGTGAAGGCATTGAGAGCAAATCCACCTTATGCGTGGATGGCGGGCAAATTGCCGCATATTGCTACGATGATGCTATGAACGCTTCCGATGCCATCATCATCAACGGTGGTACCGTCTATTGCTACAGCACAGGCAACGATGGCATCGATTCCAATGGGACACTGACTGTCAGTGGTGGGTTCACAATCGCCATCGGCACAAATTCACCGGAAGGCGGCTTAGACTGTGACGAAAACACATTTGCCATCACCGGCGGCATCCTGTTAGGCATCGGTGGCGAAACCAGTACCCCTACATCTAATGCCTGCACGCAGCCGTCGCTCATTTATAGTGGTAACGTGTCAAGCGGCTCGTTACTCAACATAGCTTCATCCGATGGAACGAATGTCCTAACATACGAAGTGCCTGTAAGCTACTCACGTATGACGCTCCTTTTCAGCAGCCCGTCATTACAGCAGGGTAGCAGCTACGTACTCTCGACAGGCGGCAGTATCTCCGACGGTACTGAATTCCTCGGCTATTATACCGATGGCACTTATACCGGCGGCACACAACAATCCACATTCACACTCAGCTCGATGGTGACAACAATCGGGAGCAGTGGCAGCATGAGTCAGAGGAGATAAAAACTTACAGTAAAATACAATCTGACACGAGGGTGCGGCATATATAACTGTTTTGCTGTTTATGATACCGAAGATACTCAAAGATGGGGAAAGTTTTGTGCTTCCCTCTTTCTTTGAGTATTATTCATTCTCTAAAAAACCTCAGTAGTGTCCACTAAAAATTTACGGGGTCAAAATTAAACAAATTCGGCT
>CAYNBZ010000074.1:0-9161 GCA_964395975.1 uncultured Muribaculaceae bacterium
TTATATTATATTTGCAGCGTTCAAGCACAAGGCCTGAAGGGCATGCCCCCGCTTGTACAAGTATTTATTGTTTTAATGTCTAACTTTTTAAAATTTTGTTCTTATGGAAAAGTCTCCTTTACATAAGTTTTTCCGCAAGTCCGCCACGCTTCTCGTGGCGCTGTGCGCATGCGCCGCTTCCGCGCAGACGATGCAAGTCATCAGTGAACTAACCGATGCCGACGGCAACGTTTACGACACTCCCATGGGAATGTGTGTTTCCCCTAACGGCAGATACATCGCCATGTATGTAGGGTACAGCCAAAACGTGGTGGCCATATATGACACTGAAACGGGTGAATCCGCGGTGTTTTCAGACGAGGCCACGGCGGAAAACCGGAACATCCAATATGTAAACGATGACGGCGTGGGCGTATGCATAAACGGCAACGTTCCGCTGATTATTTCCATTGACGGCACCTCCACCGAGCTGCCCGTGCCCGACGGATACGACAAGGCGGCACCAAGATATGCAAGCGACGACCTGAGTATAATAGGTGGTTATGCCATGGTTGGCGATTCTTGGTCGGGCACAAGCTATCCCTGTATCTGGAGGGATGGCGAATTCGAGACGTTGCCATACCCCACGCAAGACGAGCTGAGCATCGGAACCACATACGGTGCTGCGGTTAGCAGGGTGTCGTGCGACGGCTCGGTGCTGATTGGTTATGTCCGCGACCGCTTGAGTCGCTACCCCCTTGTAGTGTGGTACAGGCAGGATGACGGCTCCTACGAGTACGACGCTGTATGCGCAAGGTACGTCTCTTACTCTTCTTCCACCGACCCCGACAGGCCTTACAGCACCCTCCGAGGAAGCGACCTCAGCCACAACGGCAGGTACGTGTCGATGGACGTTTCTGTGACGGATGAGGACTACGGTAGCTGCAGGGCGTGTCTTTACGACCTCGAGACCGGGGAGCTGACCATGGAACCGCTGGACGAAGAACGCTTCGCGGATCCGGATAACATGGAGATAATGAGTACTTCCGCCGTTTCTGACGACGGGACGATACTGTGCTACTTGGGTAATGATATGAATGAATACCGTCAGGCCTACATCTGGTACCCCGGCGAGGAGAAGCCTGTGAAGATATCCGAAAGATACTCTGACCTGACGGATATGGCACGGTTTGACGAGACGTCAAGCGGTATTACCGGCATCAACACCCCGGTTGACATCACCCCTGACGGCAAGCGCATGATAGGCGTTGCGTATGACTATGACGAAGAAACCCTGACAGTATCCATTGTTACCTACGTGATTGATTTCGATGGTGATGACGGTGACGGTAGTGACGACGACGGCTCCTCCGGCATAAGCGGCGTGACAACCGACGGTGACGACACCGAGGTGGCGCGCTACACGCTCGACGGCATGCGCATAGGCTCACCTGTGAAGGGTGTCAACATAGTGAAGAAGGCCGACGGCAGCACCGTCAAGGTGATGGTGAAGTAACTCTCCCCCCGACACACGCAAGGCATCTACGGCCTTGGGCGTGCCAGACATAGGAAAAGGTGGCTGTGCCTATCGCGCAGCCACTTCTGTTTTTCCTATGTGTCATGTTTTTAAATTTCATATTTAATTTGAAAAAAGCAAAACTAAAATAGATACTTCCGAAGGAATTTATGTAAAGAGATTTTTACTCCATGAATACATATGTTTAGAATATTTTCGTAAATTCGCAATTAGTTATACACTTCTTTGAATAAAGTTCTTTTACCAAAACATTATTATGCCCAAAATGTCATCTAATATCAAAATAATACAACTTATAGCATATGCAATGAAAGCTATCCGTGGCGATTATGGAGTAGGACAAGAACGAAAGGACAGACTTGGTGCTAAGTATAAAACAATTCAGAATCGAGTTAATGACTTAAACGCAAAGGAGTATTCTAAACGTTTTTAAAACCTTGCAATTTTATGATATAATACCATTAACCAAATCCTTGAAACATTTTAGGATTCAATTCATCAACAGTATCTATCCGTAACTTTGCAATACAAATCAAACAACATAACAAAAATAATTATGGCAATAAATCTTCAAAAAGGACAACGCATCGGAATCGGACTACAGAAAGTTGGCGTTGGATTGGGATGGGATCCCAATGACAGTACAGGTTATGACTTTGACTTGGATGCTTCGGCATTCATGCTCGGAGAGAACAAAAAACTACCTGCCGATGAATTTTTCGTGTTTTATAACAATCTGAAATCACCAGATAGTGCAGTCGAGTCTTCAGGTGATGATCTTACAGGCGGTAATAGCGACGGTGGAGATGATGAAACCTTGACCGTTAACCTCGCAAAAGTTGACCCTCGTGTGACTGAAATATTATTTACAGTCACTATACATGATGCGGAAAATCGTCGCCAGAATTTTGGTCAAGTGCATAATAGCTATATCCGTATTTATAATGCTATCACAAATGAAGAAATTGCCAAGTATGATCTTGACGAAGATTTCTCAATCGAGACTGCGGTGGAATTTGGCCGCCTTTATCTCCGTAACGGAGAATGGAAATTTGAAGCAATTGGTAACGGATACAAAGGTGGCCTTGAATATTTTGTAAATAAATATGCTTATTAAACCAAACTATTTACAGCGATTTTGTACCAGAGGCCTAGGAGAAACCATATCTGTGAATCCAATTGGTATCATATGAATGGGCTACAACTATTCACATGGACAAAGATTAGTGTTAATTTAATTTGTAAAGAAAATATTTTATGGCAATACGATTAGAAAAAGGGCAGCGCATTAATCTTGAAAAAGATAATGGAGCAAAACTCACCAACTTTTGTGTTGGATGCAATTGGGGAGCTATTACCGTTGAGAAAACCGGGTTCTTGGGTTTTGGAACAAAAACGGAAGAATTAGACGTTGATGTTGATTTAAGTTGTGTCATGACAGACAGTAAAGGTCAACTTGTTGACACATTGTATTCTCCGTTATACAGAAAAGAGTTTTTCCAAACCGCAGGGCTCCCGATAGGGAAAGATTGGTCGGCAGATAAATCAATGTACCACACTCCTGACGACACGGAAGGAGACAAGGGGGGAGATGACGGCCTAGACAATGAGATAATAAGCGTTGACCTCACAAAAGTCAATCCTGTTATCGACCAGATATTTTTCTTTTTGAACATTTTCAAGCCAAGGAATATCGATTTCCAAAAAATTCCATACGTTGCAATTCGTATGTATGAGGGAACTCCTGAAAAGGTAAGGTCTGTCTTTGCACAATATGACGTCG
This sequence comes from uncultured Muribaculaceae bacterium, assembly GCA_964395975.1. Lineage (GTDB taxonomy): Bacteria > Bacteroidota > Bacteroidia > Bacteroidales > Muribaculaceae > Avimuribaculum. The sequence goes on from CAYNBZ010000074.1 coordinate 3,300, forward strand.
CAAAGGAGAAACAGTTCTTAGGGAAAAATGCCCTCATCATGGGAAAACTGTACAAGCGGAATGGTGATTGGAAATTTGCAGCAATTGGCGATGCTTTTGATGACCAGAATGACCTTCGGCAAACAATAAAGAGAATCTTAACTTCATATTCAAAATAGAAAATGAGAAGACTACCAGTATATATTCTTCTTGACACCTCCGGTTCAATGTATGGTGAACCCATTGAAGCCGTTAAAAACGGCGTTCAGGTTCTGGTGTCAACGTTGCGCAGCGACCCGTATGCACTTGAAACTGCATATCTCAGTGTTATTACATTCAATAGCACAGCCCAGCAGGATGTACCACTAACAGAATTAGCTTCTTTTCAACAACCGAATCTTACAGCAAGTGGCTGTACTGCACTCGGAGGTGCATTATCCCTCTTGGCACAAAAAGCTGATACCGAAGTTACAAAGACGACAACAGAACAAAAGGGCGACTGGAAACCATTGGTGTTCATAATGACAGACGGAGAACCTACCGATGATCTACAGAAAGGTCTCAATGAGTTCAACAAACGCAAATGGGGTATTGTCGTTGCTTGTGCCGCCGGACAAGGTGCAAACACTGACACACTCAAAAAAATAACCGAGTGTGTTGTACAGCTCGATACCGCAGACAGCGCAACCATAAAATCTTTCTTCAAGTGGGTTTCAGCATCCATAAGTACCAGTTCAATGAAAGTTGAAGACGGTTTTGGAGAAGTTTCGGGGCTGAGCGAACTTCCACCGCCACCACCTGAAGTAAACATAGTAGTATAATCGACTGAAAAAATTACAAAGGGTGGTTGATTGATAAAATAAATCACCCTTTGTCACAAATTAAAAAAATGAGACGACTACCGGTATACATATTAATCGACACATCTGGCTCAATGAAAGGGGAGCCGATAGAGTCGGTGAAAGTTGGTCTTGAGGCTATGCTTTCAAGCCTTAGGCAGGATCCATTTGCTTTGGAATCGGCTTGCATAAGCATTATAACATTTGACAAAGATGTAAAATGCATTGTTCCACTCACTCCGCTTGAAGACCTGCAACTACCTGAAATTACAACACCTGATTCCGGACCAACCCATACGGGTGCAGCATTGAGAATGCTGTGCCGGCAGGTTGATAATGAGGTTCAGTTGAGTACCTCTGAGAGAAAAGGTGATTGGATGCCTTTGCTGTTCTTGTTGACAGATGGTAAACCGTCGGACTTACAAGAATATAACAACATTGTTCCTGAAGTTAAAAAACGCAAGTTTGCAAGTATCGTTGCCTGCGCAGCCGGCATGAAAGCAAAACCGGAACCATTAAAACTTCTTACCGACCAAGTTTATATGCTTGATACACTTGATAGTAATGGTTTCAAAAAGTTCTTCAAATGGGTATCCGATTCTATCGGTGTTGGCAATCGCAGTGTCGGTTCAGCTGATGATTTAGTACTTCCACCACCTCCAGAAGAGGTAAATCTAATAGTGTAGTCATGAACTGTAAATTGATTGGCAATTTTATACAGCACCTTGAGGTAACATTATCTCCGGGAGAGGATTTCTATGCTGAAAAAGGCTCTATCATTTATCTGGAAAGCGGAATTGACAAAGAGTTAAGTTTTAACGGCTCCGGACTTGGCAGATTGATCGGCGCAAAATTATCAGGCGAATCCCTGTTTATAATTCGATTATGTAATGTAACGAATCATCAGCGTAAAGTTGTAATCGGTAGCCAATATGGGCTACATCCCGTGAAAATAACCGGTGAGACAATGATTTGTCGCAGAGGTGTATATGTCGCGTCAAACAACAAAGTCGATATAAGTACAAAGTTATCAATCACAGGACTTGTCGGTGGTATGGGACTGCTGCTACAGAAAATATCAGGAAACTCAACCATATTTCTTGATACCAAGGGCATGCCAATTTCCATCTCGCTTCAATCAGGAGAATCTATTGAAGTCGATGAAAATCATATCATTGCACTATATTCAATACCGGAAAGCAGGATCAGTTCGAATTGGTCACTTGGAAATATTCTTGGTGGTGAAGGTCTCAGTATGCTAAAGATAATCGGTCCGGGACAAGTTTATCTATCTCCGGGAACATTTTATTAGCCAATAAGTTAAGAATGTGGCAATGTGTTTTGCGTTGGAGAAAAAAATGTGAACAAATGCCCTTGGTGTGGTATGGAGGGCACACTTGACAAGACGGAAGGTGAAATTGACATATCACGTACAAGAGAATAACAGCATGAAAAGAGAAGAAAGAAAAATACGCCATATCCGTACAGTCATAGACAACGGTCGTATGCTCGTAGTCGAGACACTGCACAATATGGGCATTTCTCCGACAGACAGTCAGATAAATGATTTTCAGGAATGGAGAATAAAAGACGAGTGGAAACGCTATCAAGAAGCAAGAATGGCAAATTATGTAATTGAACAGAATAATCTTAATGAGTTACCTTTAACATTCCCAAATGGGAAGAAAGGTTCAGAGTATAATCATATGGTCAAGCTGGATATGTCAAAATACCAAGATGTCTGGTTTGAAGGGATTGAACAAACCGGATTGAAAGAGCATATCAATACAAACAATGGTATCATATCACTTATTGGAACACCAAGCGAAGCTAAAGCATATGATTTCAAGCTTTGTGTAAAAATTAAAGGATGGCAACAAGGTGATCCTATCCTTGAACGCAAATTTAACATCGCTTTCAATCCCGACCCTCGTGATTTATGGAAAGATCTCCCTGTCCCGGCTGACCTTCCATTTCAAAAAGATAATGAAGCAACTGATTATGTGCTTGTTCCTGAATTTGAGGGTATGCCACAAAAAGATATTGTGGCTGCAAGCAAACGTGGAAGAAGCCATGCACAAGAAGGGAAACCACGTGATGATGACTTCCGCGTGAGTTTTAATAATCAAAACGGTTGGTATGTACTGGCTGTCGCCGATGGAGCAGGATCAGCAAAATACTCACGAGAAGGTTCCCTGATAGCATGTGAAACAGTTGAACATTATTGTAAGGAAAAACTATCTGAACAGGGTGACATTTTTGAAGATGCAGTAAAGGCATATGCCGAAGAGCAAACACAAGAAAACTTAAAGCCGGTAGTGGGGAAAATTCATGAAATCCTTTTCAAGGCTGCAACAGAAGCATATCGAGCTATTGTTAAAAAGGTGGATGAATGCCGTGAACCGGCTGTCTTAAAAGATTTCTCAACGACTTTGCTTCTCGCCGTTTGCCGTAAATTCAGCTTCGGTTGGTTCGTTGCATCGTTTGGCGTTGGGGATGGAGCAATCGCTATTTATGACAAAAATGCAGAGTCAATAAAGTTGCTCAATGACCCAGATGGCGGTGAGTATGCAGGACAAACACGTTTTCTTACAATGGAATCAATTTTCAGAGACAGAACACGCATTAAGATGTCTATTGTACCTGACTTTACCGCTTTGATGCTTATGACAGACGGTATAAGTGACCCTTTCTTTGAAACAGATGCAAATCTTGCCAAGAAAGAAAAGTGGGATGAGCTTTGGAATAATCTTTCCGAAGAAGTAGACTTCTTTGATGACAACGAAAATTCCAAAAATCAGCTACTCAAATGGCTTGACTTTTGGAGTCCGGGTAACCATGATGACAGAACTATTGCAATTCTCTATTAAAAAAGACCTATCATTTTCATATGGCAGATATAGTGAAATTAACAGCTTCGGATGGTACCAAAGTCGAATTCATCAATGAGATTTCGGCTCAAGGTGGCATGAAAGACATGTATTGGTGTCCAGGGAAGAAAGAGGTCGTATTATTCTTCCGCGAAAAGATAGATGCGAACTCAAAAGACCGACTTAATAACATTGTCGGCCTTTATAGGGAGCGCATATTCAATCAACCGGGCGGTGAGTATTGGAAAAATCTTTTCTGCTGGCCTACCAAACTGGTAGAGTGGAATGGTAAGATTGGCATTGTGTGTCCCGCATATCACCCTCATTTCTTTTTTTCAGATGGTACATTCAAGGGCAAAGAGAAAAACGGCAAATGGTTTGCATCTGCCAAACTTCGCAACAGGCATCTCCGCCCACAAGACAAAGGAACGTGGCTCAGCCATTTTCATATGCTAATCAAGATTGCTCGCGCGGTTAAACGACTTCATGCCGCTGGCCTTGCACATTCAGATTTATCCTATAATAACGTGCTTCTGGATCCTGCAGGTGGTAATGCCTGCATTATAGATTGTGATACATTGGTTGTACCCGGGAAATATCCTCCGGAAGTTGTTGGTACCCCGGATTTCATAGCACCGGAAGTTTTACAGACACGCGAGCTTAAAGTAGGCGATCCCAACAAGAAGCTTCCTTGTCGGGCAACTGATTTACACGCCCTTGCCGTAATGGTATATATGTATTTGCTGTATCGTCATCCACTCCGTGGAGGTAAAGTTCATGATGTAAACGATGAGAAAAGAGACGAGGCCTTGTCAATGGGAGAAAAAGCTCTTTTCATCGAGCATCCTACCAATACTTCAAATCGTGTTAAGCCTCAGAATCTTAGCAAAGCTGAATTACCCCAAGGCGATCCGGCTAAGTTGCCGTACACCATATGCGGTCCATATCTCAAGGAATTGTTCGACAGAGCATTTATAACGGCTTTACACGAACCTTCAAAACGTCCGACAGCTGATGAATGGGAACAGGCCTTGGTCAAGACAACAGACTTGATGCAACCTTGCCAAAACCCGAACTGTGAGGCTCATTGGTTTGTATTCGACAACAAGATGAAACCTCGCTGTCCATTCTGCGGCACTGAATATCACGGACAGCTACCTGTACTGAATCTCTATTATTCACCCCGCAATAATGGAAATTACACTCCTGAAAACTACCGTCTGATGGTCTATGACAAACAGACACTCTATATGTGGCACGTCAATCGTTTCGTCGTTGCAAATGAGAAAATTTCCGCCGAGGATAAAAAACCTGTTGGGGATTTTCATTTCCACAATGGTCAATGGATTCTTATCAATCGTCGGCTTCCTGATATGTGGGATAAAACAGATGGCAAGCAAATTCCCATCGGAGGATATGTCCCCTTGACCGAGGGTAGAACGATTTTATTATCCAAAAAGGAGGGAGGCCGCCTAATAATAGTCCAACTTGTAAACAATTGACAAATTGATATGCCTATAAGGTTGTTAGACTAATACTATCTATTATTTGGTCTTGCATATGATTTATATTCCATTGTAATTCCAATCAAGTAAAACATTTAATCAGTTATCGAGAAACAAAGACCCATGACTGGATAATGATTCTCCTATTGCTTATATAATTAATAATCTAAAATTCTTGTAATGAGTTATTATATTATCCGAAATAACACAGAGTATGGGCCATACGACATATCTGTTATAAAGCAATATGTTGTTGATGGAAAAATACTTTTGCATGACCAGGCAAAAGATTTTAATACCGGCTGTGTCAATACTGTAGGATTTTATCTGAAACAAAACAACATAAAGGTCAAGATAAAAAGTAAAGGGACGTTCATTGACCAGTTTAAAACTATTGGCTCGGAGTTGATTTTGCCAATTGGATTATTAAAAAATAGGCAATGGATTTCTGACAAACGCCTTTTATTATTAGCTCTAATCGGCCTTGGTCCGAGTATAATAATGATGCTTCCTATTTCTGGCTTCGGCGTATTCTATGCAGTAGCATTATATTTCTCTGCAATATGGGGGCTATTTTTCTATTATTTTTTCAAAACCCAACAAATTAAATTAAAAATAACGTTAGCCGTATTTTTCCTGACACAAGGTTTTGTATTTATAATATGGGAT
>CAYNBZ010000075.1:0-8910 GCA_964395975.1 uncultured Muribaculaceae bacterium
AACCGAATATCTTTTGTTTAGAAACAGCAAGAAGCCGACTTCAAAATCTCTTTTGGGTCGGCTTCCTGTCGTAATGCGTGGGCGTTGACGGATTCGAACCGCCGACCCTCTGCTTGTAAGGCAGATGCTCTGAACCAGCTGAGCTAAACGCCCTCTTTTTTGCTTTTGCGTTGCAAAGGTACTATTTTTTTTATATCCACCAAAATTTTTTGGCATATTTTTCAAAACAACAGAATCTGTATGTAAAATTCTTTCTCAGCATCATCAGAAGAAATTGAATTTACAGTTGCATTAACACTCACTTAAAGATTGAAGACGCGCATCATATAATAATGCATATAAGTACCTTTCATTTACAATTACTTACCGGAAACAATTCTCCTACGGAACTCCCCTATCGTTATGGCTGCTGCCACTCCGACATTCAAAGATTCGGAAGTGACCACATTGGCAGGAAACGATGGAATACGCAATTTTACTTTTGACAACTCCAAAAGAGATTGCGAAATTCCTTTACCTTCATTTCCGAAAATGACAAACCCTGTAGGCGATAATTCTACTTTATATATATTCTTCCCACTAAGAGCAGTTCCATATATTGGCATATCACCATATCGGGTAAGCAATTCGTCGAGTTTGCAATATTTGACATTCACCCTCGATATAGCCCCCATTGTAGCCTGCACCACTTTATGATTATAAACATCTACAGTATTTGGACTGCAAAAGATGTTCTTTACTCCAAACCAATCGCAAAGCCGTATTATGGTGCCAAAATTCCCGGGATCCTGAATATTCTCAAGTACGACATTCAGGCCGGCCGCAATAGATTTGTCATCTATCTCCCTAACAGGCATATCATATACTGCAATGACATCAGTTGCAGAGGTCATCTGCGACATCCGCTGCATCTGTTGGCTGTTGGCAAAGACAATCTTGTCAAGATGCCCACTGTGTCCGTTCTGCTCATACCACACCTTAGTGGCTATTATCATACGGCAATTAAAATAATCCCACGTATCCTTTACACACTTGGTACCTTCTGCAACAAAACATTTTTCTTCCTCTCTCACTTTTTTGCGAGATAGCGAAATGACATATTTCATTAAACTGTTAGTCAGATTCATATCGCAATTTTTTTACACCGGAACAACAAGCATTGCCGTATCAGAATGGAACAACATTTTATGAGCCATGCTCGGTCGGAAAAGCCGCGTGAAAATATTTTTTTTCTTATTTGGCACAACTATCAAATCCACCCCATCGTGCTTCACATATTTGTCAAACTCATCCAAAAAATCAGTATCACTGATAAATTTGGTCTTAAAATCATACAATGAATAGTGTCTCCTGCAATAATGCATCACAGCTTCAAGGCTATCGGCTACCGCAGTTTCATTTCGTTCGACTATCGGTATTATAGTCACATTTAAGCCGTCATAATCAAACATCTTTGCAAATACATCAAACGACAACAAATCCTGTTGATTAAGATTGCTGAAAAACACCACATTCCTTATATTCTCAATGCTATCGACAGCCATATTTTCGGGTACGGTGAAAACCGGATACTTTCCGGCATCGAGTACCTCGGCAGTCACACTACCTATTAAATCGGCTTCTTTTTTGCTCTTGCCACGAGTCCCCATTACTATTATCGCCGGATTAATCTCCTTTGAATAACTAATAATCTCATCTTCAGGCACACCCTCTGTTACAATACTTGAAAACTCCACATTGGGCATTTTGCCTTCACTAATCCTGTTTCTCAGAACCGATTTGAACTCATTCATTTTTTCATTGGCAATGCGTTCTGCTTCAATTCTACTCTTCACCTCTTTAGGATTACTGTCATATTCATCGCTGTCAAGTGGAAATAATCCCGCATACCTATGGTCGATAAACGTATGAAACAATATTACGCCCCCGCCCATCCTATTGGCAAAATCAAATCCTATGGAACAAGCCTTCAAGGAATAATCCGAAAAATCAACAGGGATAAACACCGTTGAGGAATTTTCCACTTCATCATCAACCTGCCGCAATATCGATGAGGTTTCGATTATTTTCAATGCCAACGGAAGATCCTCTTCATGAATTCTCACACGCACTCCCGATGATATTACCGGCTGAATAAGATTCACATTATGCAGGACGGTTTCAATGCCTTCTTTCTCCAGCAATGTCTTTAATATCACAGCCTTTTCATATGTATGTATGGCTATGGTAATCAATTTGCTCTGTTTTCCCATAACTTGCAAATAATATTTTATCCACCATCAACTCATCAGTCAAAATAACAACTTCTTCACAAAGCAACACAAGACGGGGACAAACTTAGCCCCGCCTTGCATTGTTTATCTCTTGGCAAATAAATAACACGCAATCCTACGTTATGACTATTTCTGCTGTTTTTCAAGAATTTCTATTGCCATATCATAAATTTGCGTGTCGTCAAGAATAACTATTCCTCCATCGGGCCCAGGCTCAATGTGTACGCCGCAATTCTTACCGTATTCATAGTTAGAACCGCCAAAATAGTTTCTAACCGTTTGAACAGTAACATTCAGTTTATCGGCTATTTCACGCATAGAGCCATCGGGCAAACTGTCTTTGATGCGACGGAGTTCATTAAAAGAAATTGTTTTTGTCATGATACTTACTATTTTAGTTGTTAATACAATTTTTCTACTGTTTTTTACTTGGTATAAATTTAGGATTATTATTTTTATCCACCAAACAAAACATTATTTTTTTTCATTTCACTGCATAAATTATAATAGCAGCGACAAAAAGCAACAATATATTGCCAATCGAGGTACATACCAAAATCTTTGCATCCTTGCTTGATGCGTTACTACCATCTTTGGCAGAAAACACTTTTAATCGCAAAACTCTTTCATACAGCCAATACACCAACGCTCCCAACAAAATGCCAAGCACTCCGCCACATAATATATCACCCGGATAATGCACACCGAGATATATACGGCTATACGATAATATCGCAGCCCAAGAGAAAATAGTCCAAGAAAAAGCCCTGTTTCGGAATATCAATGAAAGCAACATCGCAACGCCAAAAGAATTGGCAGCATGGCTGCTCACAAATCCATATTTACCGCCACGATAGTCATTAACCACATGAACCAAACCAGCAATATCGGGATTGTGTGTGGGACGGAATCGGCAAACCGAATCCTTTATTATACTTGACGAAATTTGGTCGCATAAAGTTATGGTCAAAGCAATGGCAACAACGGTCAACAGTCCCGATTTCCAATCTCGGCGAAACATGCAGAACAGCAACGCTCCTATCATGGGCAACCATGAGAACTTTCCTGTAATCAACCAAAATACCTCATCAAAAAATGCACTGTTGATTCCATTTAAAAAAAGTAACAATGAAGCATCCAATCTTTCCAAAAATTCAAGCATATGGGTATCTCTTACAAACATACAAATGGATTATACCTTTTTTCATCACATATTGTCGTGCTGTCGCCATGACCGGGAAGTACCACTGTTTCGTCAGGTAATGTATATAATTGTTTCTTTATGCTATTTACTATTTGTTTATAGTCTCCACAGGGTAAATCGGTACGGCCTATGCTCTGACAAAACAGCGTATCACCTACAAGCACCACCCCACTCGACGGTATATAAAACGATACACTTCCCAACGTATGTCCCGGGGTAGCCAACACTTGTATTTCCTCTCCGTCAAGATAAAGCCTTTGGGATGCCACTAATGCGATATCTGCTTTCAATGGAGAAAGTTTCACATCCATGCCAAACATTCCGGGCTGTTGCGACAAGACCATTCCCAACTGGCAATCGCCTCTGTCGGCATATATTTTTGCTCCATATTTATCAGCAATATACCTAGCTGAGGCAGCATGATCGAAATGCAAATGTGTCATCAAAACCATTTTTACCGACAACCTGTTTTTATCGACAAATTCATCTACCGCTTTACGTTCATTGTCGTACATCATACCAGGATCGACAATCGCTGCTTCAGAAGCTATATCATTCCATAATATATATACATTTTCACCTAACGGATTGACTGTAAACTTAGATATTTTCATATTTGCACATATACCACTTTTTTTGTTTCAAAATATTCTTCCGAGAAGTAACTGCATATATCGCTTACAAGCGATGTCTTCTTAAAATTCTTTACTTCTCCACTTACGTCGCCGCCTTTAAGACATATCAGTCCATTGGGCAATGCATTAAAGCTATTTCGCGAAATTAGATGCCTTACCAACGGTACCATTTCATTCAATCCCATAACTGCCCTGCTCACAACAAAATCAAATTGCCCCTTCACTTCCCTTACATCCCCATGCTGAAATGAAACATTTGTTAATCCAATCCTGTTGGCAATATCTTCGGCTACCTTTATCTTTTTTCCTATCCTGTCAATCAAATGAAATTTTACTTCGGGATACAATATAGCCAGCGGAATCCCCGGCAAGCCGCCACCCGTACCTAAATCCAAGATTGAGCTGCCATCGACGAAATTTACGAAATAGGCTATCGACAAAGAATGCAATATGTGATTTACATACAAGTTTCCAATGTCTTTACGAGAAATCACATTAATTTTCTCATTCCACTCGGGATACAGCTTCCCCAATGCGGCATATTGTTCTTGTTGTCTAACAGTCAGGTTCTTAAAATATTTTGTAATAACATCCATCATTTGACACTATGCTTTAAATAATTAAATAAAATCGAATTCTCGGTGATGTATGGAGCAAGCGTGGCATAATCAAGCATTATCTGTGTTTCCCCGACGCTGTAACAAGCTATCTCATATGTGACGTAATTCCATGTAACGCCGTCTGCATCATAATAAAAGTTATTGTTTGCCGTAATATTGTCAAGATTAAAGTACCCCATGCCAATCAAATCATCCTCTTTCTTTACATTCGACTGAATGAGCAACTTATTTCGTAACAGATTGGCTATATCTTGTAGGTCAGTTTCTTCAAACAGATTATATATGTCGATTCCTGTCATGGTATGTAAATCAATATTAACATAATGATGCGTGTCTATTGTCGTTTCTCCATCTTTGCTCACGGTTTCACGTTTGCAGAAAGTGATTACGCCTTCTACATTATTTGGTATAACATCAATATCCAACTCAATTACACATCTCAATATTTGAGCATCCGGGACGACACCATATAAAATCTCATCCTTCATATCCCCAAATTTCCCTATCCCGACTTTCGAAGCCTCCAACAAGGCTTCCTCTATACCTATGGTATCGGTTTTATTCAACAATCCGCCAACATACAGCGATTGCAACTGCCTTGTCAAAGTATCATTGACATAATATTCAGGACAATCGGCATTTATTATCATTTTCACACTGCATATCCTGTTATTGCCAAGATCGAAAGCCGCAGAATCCTCTTTTAGGATATGCTTTAATTTCAATCCATCGCTTTCATTATTTACGTCTTGAACATTGCAACCCGACATAGCAAATTGCATCACAACACAAATAATAATATACCATGAAAGTCGATTCATACAAATTCATTTTTTAAATATAAAAGTAATACAAAATTATAAAACACAAAAATTTCGTATGATAAAATATTTTTCCGAAATTCGCACAGCAATTTTTATATTATGGCTCAATTAGGCAAGATAAACACGCTGCAAATAGCAAAGGAAACAGATTTCGGCTTATACTTGGTCGATGACGAAAAGAATGAAATACTGCTGCCAAACAGGTATGTTACCAATGATATGCACATAGGGGATAACGTGGATGTTTTTGTTTATAAAGACTCGGAAGATCGCATCGTAGCCACAACCGAAAAGCCTAAAGTGCAAACAGGAGAATTTGCCCTGTTGCGCGTCGTTGCCACTAATAAAATCGGTGCATTTCTTGATTGGGGTCTGCAAAAAGACCTGCTTGTCCCATTCCGCGAGCAAAAGGTAGAAATGGAAGTTGGCAAATCATACGTAGTATATACTTATGTAGATTACAATTCCGACAGAATAGTGGCATCTGCAAAAATAGACAAGTTTTTAGACAACTGCCCTGCATATTACCGACAAGGCGATGCCGTTGACATTATCATAGCACAACGTACCGACATTGGATATAAAGTAATAATCAACAATCTACACTCGGGTGTCATATATTACAACGAGATTTTCAAACAAATAAAGATAGGCGACAAACTTCAAGCCTACATAAAAAACGTCAGGGAAGACGGAAAAATTGACGTAACGCTTGGCGACCGCATCGATCGCCGTATTAATGAGCTTGCTGACAAAATTTTGCTATACCTCATGAAAAACAATAGGCGAATACCACTTACCGACAAATCGTCACCTGAAACCATAAAGAAATATTTTGAATGCAGCAAAAAAGATTTTAAAAAGGCAGTTGGGCATTTATACAAAAAGAAACTAATTGTATTACATTCCGATGAAATTGTAATGCCATAACCTCATTTCGATATGAGGTTATGTGCCATGCATGGCGAATCGAGAAATTTTGCGATAAAGGGTAATTGCATTAATTTTGCGTTGTGATAGCAATAAAATCAACTAAACATAAATTACAATATGAACATTTTAAAACCATTTATGGCATCATTACTTTTGCTTCCTGCCATAGTATCATGCACGACAGGAGAAAAAGCTGCCGATGAAGTAATCATCGAACGACCCGAGGTGACGGTGCAAGACGGAAAATTCACTCCCGAGGTGCTTATGGCATTGGGCAGCGTATCTTCACCGGTTGTTTCTCCCGATGGGAAGAAAGTGCTTTACAGCGTATCATTCACAAGCATCGAACAAAACAAATCGAATGCCGAATTGTGGGTGATGGATATCGATGGTAATAACCCCACAAGGCTGACGACATCGCCACGCTCGGAATATGGAGCCGTATGGATTGATGGCGGGAACAAAATAGCATTCATGTACCCGCAAGGCGGAAAAATGCAAATTTTCACCATGAATGCCGATGGCTCAGAACGGAAATGCATATCCAATATTGAAAAGGGTGTAGATGGCTTCCTCTTCTCTCCCGATGAAAGCAAAGTGCTTTACATCTCACAAGTCAAATGGACCAAAGATGTGACCGACTTTTATCCCGACCTCGACAAAGCCAACTGCCATATTGTCGATGACCTCATGTATAAGCATTGGGATGAATGGGTATCGACCATACCTCACCCGTTTATTGCCGATTTCACGGATGGTAAAATTGGCACGGGCACCGACATAATGGACGGAGAGCCATACGAATCACCCATGAAACCTTTCGGCGGCATAGAATCGTTTGCATGGGCTCCCGATGGTAAAAGCATTGTATATGTAAGCCGTAAAAAAACTGGCATGGAGTATTCCATTTCGACAAACTCCGACCTTTTCCAATACGACCTTGCAACGAAAACCACACGCAATCTCACCGAGGGCATGACAGGCTATGACACAGCACCTGCATTCTCCAAATCGGGCAACTATCTTGCTTGGCTTTCGATGGAACGTGACGGATATGAAAGCGATAAGAACCGCATCTTCGTCATGGATATGAACAACGGAGAAAAAACCGACCTGACTGCCGACTGGGATTACACTGCCGATGTGTTTGCTTGGAGCAATGATGAGAAAACCATTTATTTCAATGCGCCATTCCAAGGTTGTGAACCCATTTTCAGTATCGATATTGACACACACAAAGTCGATACCGTGGCCGCAGGTCAATATGACTATGCCACCGTCATTCCTACGGATAATGGCAGACTGCTCACAATGCGCCATTCATACATGGCTCCAAACGAAATATTTTCAATAGCCGAAGATGGCACTATCAGCCAGTTGACCCATGTCAACGACGAATTGCTTGCCCAAGTAAGCCCCGTAACGGTAGAAAAACGTATGGTGCCTACCACCGACGGAAAACTAATGACCACATGGATCGTATTCCCACCCGACTTCGATCCTGCAAAGAAATATCCTGCAATACTTTATTGCCAAGGCGGTCCGCAACAGGCTGTCAGCCAATTTTGGTCATCCCGATGGAATCTGCGCTTAATGGCTTCGCAAGGTTACATAGTCATCGCTCCCAACCGCCGTGGCCTGCCGGGCTTCGGCACGGAATGGAACGAACAGATTTCGGGTGACTATGGTGGTCAAAACATGAAAGACTACCTGAGTGCGGTAGATTATATGAAAAAAGAGCCATATATAGATGACCAACATATCGGAGCTGTCGGAGCAAGCTATGGAGGATTCTCGATTTACTGGCTTGCCGGACATCATAACCACCGTTTTGCCGCACTCATTGCCCATGCCGGCATTTTCAACATGGAAGCGCAATACCTTGAAACAGAGGAAATGTGGTTTGCCAATTGGGATATGGGCGGTGCACCTTGGGACAAAGACAACAAAGTGGCCCAAGCAACATTTGCCACATCTCCGCACAAGTTTGTACAAAACTGGGATACCCCGATAATGGTAACCGTCGGAGAAAAGGATTATCGCATACTTGCATCTCAAGGCATGATGGCGTTCAATGCTGCAAAGTTGCGCGGAATCCCCACTCGTATGCTCGTGTTCCCCGAAGAAAACCATTGGATATTACAACCACAAAATGCCCTGTTATGGCAACGAGAATTCTTCGGTTGGCTTGACAAATGGCTTAAATAAAAATCAAGCAAATTATAACGATTCGGTCATGAGGGTGACCCAGAAGTAATAGCAAACAATTACGCCAAATATACTTAATTGAATATCAGTAATATAACAAGAATAATAGAAATATCAATAACAAATAAGTAGGGACATTCAGTAAATAGTACAAAATTAGCCAACTAATTCATGCACAAAGTGTTGCGAATTAGTTGGCTTTCTTGTATCTTT
>CAYNBZ010000076.1:0-8615 GCA_964395975.1 uncultured Muribaculaceae bacterium
CTTTTGTTTAGAAACTGCAAGAAGCCGACTTCAAAATCTCTTTTGGGTCGGCTTCATCTTTTTTGCTATTCATTGATGTCAGCCAAACGTGCTTATCCACCTGTTATGGATAAAATAAATGCTGAAGTTAGAGTTTGCTGTTTACAGCTATTTTTCTGTGTTTTTATTTGGCAATAGATGCTTTAAGTCCCTCTATTATGGCAGATGTGAAACCATTACGTTCCATGACGTTCAGTCCCTTTATTGTAAGCCCTCCGGCTGTTGTCACTTTGTCGATAGCTGTTTCGGGGTGTTCTTTGCTTTCTGTAAGCATGGTTGCAGCTCCAGTCAATGTTTGCAGTACGATATCGAGCGATTGCTGTGGAGTGAATCCGATTTCTATGCCCCCGACCATGGCTGCACGCACGTAACGCATGGCATAGGCTATGCCGCATGAGGCGAGTGCCGTGCCGGCACCCATCAGCCGTTCTTCGATCATCATCACTTTGCCGAGCATACCAAATATGTCACAAATGGCCTTTATTTGGCTATCCGATGTATTTCTTGCAGTGATGAATGTCATGCTTTGCCGTATGGCTATGGCTATGTTGGGAATTATTCTGAACAGAGCAGGTTGTGAACTACCAGTAAGCTTCTCAATGTACGAAAGTTCCACCCCTGCCACTACCGAGGCTATAGCTTGATGCGAGTAGTCGATATGGCCGTTGATTTCATTTATCACGCCATCTAAAAGCCAGGGCTTGACGGCTATGATTACTATATCGGAATCTTGTGCTGCAGTTGCATTGTCGATAGATGTTTTTATTGAGCTATACTGTGACTTCAGCATGTCGAGTTCACCGTGACGATTGGGACTACACACCGTCAGTCCAATGCTGCTATCACATTGAGCAATTCCTCGCGCGATGGCTCCACCCATATTGCCGGCTCCTATGATTCCTATTTTCATGATGGTCAAAATTGGCAGTGTTCAGCGGGGGACTTCTGGTCATGCTGAACACTGCATGGTTGAAATATTCTTACGATTCGTAATTTTCAAGACATTTTTTGAATCTGTACAGAAATTCATTGGCTTGTTCGATAGTCAATACCAATGGTGGCAGCAAGCGTATTACATTAGAGCCGCTTGCACCGGTAAATACGTGATACTCCTTGAGCAGACGGGTGCGCAAATCCTTAACTGGATTTTCAAATTCGATGCCAATCATTAGTCCGCGACCCCGCACTTCGGCGATTTGAGGTATTTTTGAAAGTTCTGTGAGCAGGTGGTTACCTACGATGCGGGCATTTTCAACAAGACCCTCTTTCTCGAAGATGTCAAGTACGGCAATAGCTGCGACACAAGCGAGATGATTGCCACCGAAAGTAGTGCCGAGCATTCCGTGGGTGGGAGTGAATTTGGGACTTATGAGCATGGCTCCCATAGGGAAGCCGTTGGCTATACCTTTAGCCACTGTGATAATGTCGGGACGGATTCCTGCATATTGATGAGCAAAGAATTTACCGGAACGGCCATAGCCCGACTGAATTTCATCGAGTATGAGCACAGTTCCATGTTTGTCGCATTCTTCTCTCAATTGTTGCAGAAACTCGACCGTGGGTAGTTTTATGCCTCCAACACCTTGTATCCCCTCTATGATTACAGCGCACACATCACCTTTGCCGAGTTCTGTGCGCACGGCATATATGTCGTTAAGCGGCAGGAATGTAACGTTTCCGTTGGCGTTGACCGGTGAGATTATCCGAGGGTTGTCGGTCGCTTCTACAGCAAGTGATGTGCGTCCGTGAAACGCCTTGGAGAATGAAATGATGCGCCGGCGAGAGGTGTGGAACGATGCAAGTTTCAGCGCATTTTCATTGGCTTCGGCTCCTGAATTTATCAGGAACAGTTGGTAATCGTCATATCCGGAAATGCGTCCGAGTTTATCAGCCAACCGCTGTTGAAGACTGTTTATTACCGAATTGGAATAAAATACAAGTTTTCCGGCTTGTTCTTTGATGGCTTCTACATAGTGAGGGTGTGAGTGTCCTACCGATATTACGGCATGGCCGCCATACAGGTCGAGATATTCAGTGCCTTGGTTGTCGTAGGTGTAACAACCATTTCCACGCACTATTTCTATGTCGAAAAGCGGATATACGTCGAATAATTTCATTGCAGAAAAAAATTAGAAAGCAGATGCTTTGAGGTGAAGTCCCACACGTTCGTGCAATCCAAAGAGTAAGTTCATGTTGTGAACGGCGGTGCCTGATGCACCTTTCAGCAAATTGTCTATGACTGACACGATTAGCAATTTGTTACCTTCTTTGACAAGGTGTAGCAAGCATTTGTTGGTGTTCACTACATCTTTCAAATCGGGCATACGGTCGATGACAAAAGTGAAATTATGGTCGTCATAATATTTTTCATATAGGTCGCGTATCATATCGATGTTGGTGGTGCAGTCAAGATATACTGATGCCATGATGCCACGCGAGAAGCTACCACGTATGGGTATGAAATTGATGTCAGACGAAAAACTGTGTTGCAATTGCGACAGCGATTGTCTGATTTCAGCAAGGTGCTGGTGTCTGAAAGGCTTGTAAACCGATACATTGTCGTTGCGCCATGAATAGTGTGACGTGGCCGATGGTTTAACGCCGGCTCCGGTGCTGCCTGTTATGGCGGTTACATGAATGTCGCTGTTGAGCAACAGATTCTTTGCAAGTGGCAGCAATGCGAGCTGTATGCAAGTTGCAAAGCAACCCGGATTGGCCACATGGCGGGTAGGTTCGTTGGCGAGGATGCGGCGATTAAGTTCGGGCAAACCATAAACAAAGTCGTGTGTCCCATCAATTTGCCGATAGTCGGTCGAAAGGTCAATTATGCGCAAGTCGGCAGGTATTTCGTGTGTTTCGATAAACTTGCGGCTTTCGCCGTGTGGAGTGCAGCAGAACAATACATCGATACTGTCAAGAGGGGTATTGGCTATGAATTTCATTTCCACCTCGCCCACAAGCCCTTGATGCACGGAACTTATTTTGTTGCCCGCATTACTGCTGCTGCTTACCCACTGCAATTCTACGTCGGGATGGTTGATAAGCAGCCTTATGAGTTCGCCAGCGGTGTATCCTGCACCGCCTATTATGCCGGCTTTAATCATATTACTTTATTTTGCCGTTTTTGACTTGGTTGTTGTAATATATTTTCATCTGATTGCCAAGAATCTTGGTGAAGCCCTTTACGTCTTCGGCAGACCATCCCTTGCTTATTTCACCGTATTCGCCGAAATCGGTTCTCATCAGGTCGAAGTCGCTGTTAACGCCTACTAAAATATAGTGGTATGGTTTCAGGTCTATTATGACATCGCCTGTTACATTTTCTTGCGATGAAAGCAGAAATGCCTCGATGTTGCGCATCACCGGTTCTAAGTATTGTGCTTCATGAAGGAACATTCCATACCATGTGCCGAGTTGGTCTTTCCAGTATTGTTGCCACTTGGTAAGAGTGTGCTTTTCGAGCATTTTATGTGCGGCAATGATTAGCATCGGAGCCGCAGCTTCGAATCCCACACGTCCCTTTATTCCGATTATTGTGTCGCCTATATGCATGTCACGGCCTATGGCGTATGGTCCTGCGATCTTTTCGAGGTCTTGAATGGCAGCCACTTTGTCGTTATAAGTCTGGCCATTGATGGCGGATATCTCACCTTTTTCGAATCTAATCGTGATTCGTTTGTCATCTGTCGCTATCATCTGAGTGGGATAGGCTTCTTCGGGCAATGTCTGGTCGCTGTGCAATGTTTCTTTGCCACCGATGCTTGTCCCCCATAGCCCTTTATTGATGGAATATTCCATCTTCTTGAAATCGGCCTCATAACCATGTTGCTTCAGATAGTTGATTTCATATTCACGCGTTAAGTTCATGTCGCGTGTCGGGGTGATAATCTTTATGTCAGGGGCAAGTATTTGGAACGTAAGGTCAAATCGTACCTGATCGTTACCGGCACTCGTGCTGCCGTGTGCCACATATTGGGCTCCTATCTGCTTGGCATATTCGATGATGGCGATTGCTTGGAATATGCGTTCGGAACTTACTGATATGGGGTAGGTGCCGTTGCGTAGCACATTGCCCATAATCATGAATTTGATGCTCTTTTCGTAGTATTCTTGAGTTATGTCGAGTGACGCATGTTTTACTGCACCCAATGCAATGGCGCGTTCTTCGATGCGCTTTAGGTCGTCGGCTGAGAAACCGCCGGTGTTGGCGATTGCCGTATATACGTCATATCCACATTCTTCGCTTAGGTATTTTACGCAATAAGATGTGTCTAATCCACCGCTGAAAGCCAAAACTACTTTTTCTTTTTCCATAATATGTGAGATTTTCTTTTTTTATTCAGACTGTTTGTTCTCTGGATGTTCTGCAGGATCGTATAACATGCCTGTACACAAGCACATGCGCCGACCGTTGCGTTGCAATATGTCGAAGTTGACGCAACTTTCGCATCCTCGCCAAAAGGCATCATCGTCGGTGAGTGACGGAAATGTCACAGGACGATAACCAAGTTCACTGTTCATTTTCATTACTGCCTCTCCCGTTGTGAGACTGAAAATCTTAGCTTCGGGAAACATTTCACGCGACAAGTTGAAGATTCGTCGTTTGATGGCTTTTGCGAGTCCTATGCCTCTGAATTTAGGTGCTACTATAAGTCCCGAGTTAGCCACAAATTTCTTGTTGCTCCAACTTTCTATGTAGCTGAAACCTGCAAATTCTTCGCCATTGTAAAGTGCAAAAACTGCTTTCCCCTCAATCATTTTTTGTTTTACGTATGCAGGGGAACGCTTAGCTATACCTGTTCCGCGCACTTTGGCGGCATGGTTGATTGTCTCAAGCACCTCGTCCACATATTTTACGTGGTTTGCATTGGCGACGACAATTTCGATGTCATTAATATCAATCATTTCTTTCTGTTCAAGAAAAAAACATAAATTATATATGTGTGTTAATTATTGCCATTATTTGCTTGTATAATTTCCGGTGAGCCGTTGTTTATTCAAGCTCTATTGGAATGAAGCGTGAAAAAATTTGTCGGGCTTGTTCACGCGATACATCTTCTCGCAACATGGCAAAGATTGTATCTGCACCCGATATTGTACCAAGTATTTCCGGGGTATGACTCATGTCGATGTCATACGCCAGACCGCTGGCATATCCGTTTCTTGTCTTGATAATGGCGCAATGTCCCGAAAAATTGAGTGATACAAATCCTATGGAGTGGCTGGCAGGCACACTCGATTGCCCTTGCGACAGCATTGTATCTTGCAGATTGTTGCTATCGGGAATTATATACATATAGTTGCCCATATCGGTGGCGACCTTGGTAGTCTTTAGAATCTTCAGGTCACGCGACAAGGTTGCCTGGGTCACTACGTGTCCGCGTGCAGCAAGTAAGCGGGCAAGTTCGTCTTGACTGCCGATACAGTTTTTCTTAATCAACTCCACGATGAGTTGCAATCTTGTGCGTTTGTTTTTCATACAAATATTGCTCCATTTTAAGGATTACGCTATAATCATGTGGATATAGCGCAATCCTCTAATTTGGTTGCAAAATTAGCTACAAAATTGCAATTATTTTCAGAATAGATTATAAAAATGAATTTTTATTCGGTTTTTAACTACAACTTTTTATGCTCGTGTGTGGAGTTATAATTTTTGTTATTGCACTTGTTTTTGTTGCTCGGCATTGTATCTGTTTCCGGTGATAGGAATGGCATCGACAGCATCTTCGAACCTTTGCCATTCGTCAGCGGTTAATGAAAATTCGAGCGTGCGCAAGTTCTCTTCAAGGTGTGATAATTTGGTCGTCCCTGGTATTGGAACAATCCATGGTGCCTTCTGCAATAGCCAGCCGAGTGCAAGTTGTGCCGAGGTCATGCCGTATTCTCTTCCGAAACGTTGCAGGACATTTACGACGCGGTAATTGGCTCGCATCGCTTCGGGTGTGAATCGTGGTAGTGTGGGGCGGTTGTCGTTGTCAGGGTCGAATTGTGTGTATTCGTTCAAGTCGCCACCAAGAAAGCCGCGATTCATAGGGCTGTAAGGTACAAAACCAATGCCTAATTCACGGCAAATATCCAGCACGCCGTTTCTTTCCACATCGCGGTGCATCAAGTGGTATTCGCTTTGGATGGCTGTCAATGGGCATATCGCATGAGCCTTGCGGATGGTGTCGGCGTTTACTTCGCACATTCCCCAATGCAACACCTTGCCCTCTTTGATAAGGTCTTGCAGTGTGCCTGCAACATCTTCAACGGGTGTGTTCGGGTCAAAACGGTGTTGGTAGAACAGTGGGATGGCATCAGTGCGCAATCGTTTCAACGATTCTTCACAATAACGGCGTATGGTGGCAGGGCGACTGTCTTGCCGACCGGTAGCCTTGCCGTTTACTACTTCATGTCCGAATTTGGTGGTGACATTTACCTTGCCATGGAATTCGCCTAATGCTTCTCCGGCAAGCTCTTCATTGTTCAAAGGTCCATATATAATTGCGGTATCGAAAAGAGTTACCCCCCTGTCCATGGCATCATGCAGCAAGCGAATGCAGTGTTTTTTGTCGGGATGCCAACTACGGTTGTATGTCATGCCCATAACACCGAATCCCAATGCCGATACTTCGAAAGCTGCATTGCCGGTGCCGAGTGTGCGATGAGAAGTGATTGTTGCGGCTTTCACATTACCGATTGATGTGGTTGTTCCTTCTGTTGTCGCCCGCGTGGCAGCTTGCATCTTTTCCAAGGCCGGAGAAACGGCCAATACCGCTCCAACAGTTGCCGCTGTTTTCAAAAAACTGCGACGGCTGATACCATTTTTCTTGTTCGGGACTTCTATTTTATTCATTGTTTTTTCGGTTTGATTTCTTTGATAACTTTTGCAGGGTTGCCGGCAACGACCGTCATTGGTGGTACGGAGTGTGTCACTACACTGTTTGCACCTACTATTGAGCCATATCCGATTGTTACGCCCGGAAGTATAGTAGAATTAATACCTATCCACACCTTGTCTTCAATGACGATAGGGCGTCCGTAAGTGGCACTGCGATTGTCGGGATCGGGGTCGTGATTTATGGTAATGAGGTTTACCTTTGGGGCTATAAACACATCGTTGCCCAATGTGATGCCACCACGGTCAAAAAATGTGCATCCTTGCTGAATCCAGCACCCCTTGCCGATGTAGATGTTTTTCCCATAATCGACATAAAAAGGAGGTAATAGCGTGACCGATGGATCTATGTCCTTGCCTGTGATACGGCTCAAGTAGTCACGTACTTCATCGGGGGTGTGGTAACCGGAGTTCAATTCGTTGGCAAGTTTCATGGTATCCCATATTGCGTTGATTAACTTGTCATATCCTTTCTCGTTGGGAGAAACCATCTCGCCTGACAGGTCTTTGTGAAAAATATCGTCCATAACTTATCCGATTGATTTATACCGCAAAGTTATGGTTGAAATGCTTCTTCGATTTTGTTTTATGGCTCAATTTGTTTTGTTACAGAGTTCAATTTATGTCACTCGGTTTGTTGGTGATAAGCCATACATGGCTTTGTAGGCTTTGGAAAAGTGTGACAGATTCTTGAATCCGACATAATGGCATATGTCGGTTACGCGCATTGCCCCCAGTTTTAAGAGTTCATGTGCTGCTTCCAATCGGCGGCGAATGAGCCACTTGCGAGGTGTCAGGTCACTGATTTTTTTGAAATCTCGTTTGAAAGTGGCGAGACTGCGCCCCGTGTAACTTGCAATTTCTTTCATCGACAAGTCGCACATGTAATTTTCGTTCAAATAATCGAGAATGTCGATTTTCCATGGCTCGACAAAATCGAATAGCGACGCATATAAGTTCTTGTCGGTATTAAGCAGCACGTATAACCCTTCTGTCATTTTTAATTTCAACAACTCATCCGAAGGCTTCACGCCCGTATCGAAATACGGCATGACCGATTCAAATAGGCTTTTAATATCGGGACGCTCACGAGGCAACAGTCGCAAACTTGTTTTTTCACGGCATGCTCTCGTTGGCAAATTTTTTTTGTCAAGCGATTGGTAAAATTCGCGTAAAAATTGTTTGTTGAATTTCAGTACCACTGAGTGGTAAGGTTTCCCTTCTTCGACATGTTTTTGCAGCCACATCCGATTGTCACGACGCATGAAGGCGCAATCTCCTTTGTTCAAGATGGTTTTCTTCCCACGTTCTTCGATCTCTAATCTTCCTGAACACAAGTATATTAGTGTGTGTTCACGATTTTCGTGAGCGCAGCTGCGGTCATCGGTGAAATAACTTGCAATGAGCACATTCGAGCAATTAAACACATCTAAATTTTCCATGTCCGTCTGCCTTGTCAAGAATTTTCATTCGTATATTCCATTATGATAGTCTTGCAAATATTGCGTGAAAGTCTTTCCTGTATGTTGTTTGAAGAAACGCATCAGGTGGCTGGGGTCGGAGAAATGGAAATCGTATGCCAATTGGCTGACGGTGCGGTTGGAAAACAGCAACTCATTCTTCAATTCCTCCAGCAGCCGTTGTTTCAGCAGGTGGGTGGCCGACACCCCGAACTGTGCCATGACCGAAGCGT
>CAYNBZ010000077.1:0-8308 GCA_964395975.1 uncultured Muribaculaceae bacterium
AGTATTAGCTATTTAATAAATTGTGATTTTTGGAGTGACGAAGTCAGGAAAAAGTGGAATACGTTTATAAAAATATCATCATGTCATGATAATTATTTTATAATTGCGATGATAGGGATAGATTGGCGTTTGATGCAATATGCTTTAGAGGGTAGTTGCAATAAGTCACGACAAATGTTTAGTAAGTCATATTAGCCAAAATTTTAGCTTGACAAAAATCTACTAAAACAGTGAAAGTTGTTGGTCGAGAAGCCTAAATGAAAGGCGGTGGTGTGGTGTAGTGCCATAAGCGGCTATTGCGGCTCGGTGGTCACGTGTGGGATAGCCTTTGTTGCTGTTCCAATTATAAGCGGGGTAATCGTGGGCTATTTTTGTCATGTATTCATCGCGGTGTGTTTTGGCTAAGATTGAAGCTGCTGCTATCGACATGAAAGTGGCATCACCCTTTATAATACACTCATGCGGAATGTCAAGATATGGGTTGAAGCGATTTCCGTCAATAAGCAAGAAATCGGGCTTTACGGTTAGCTTGCCTATGGCATGGTGCATAGCATTGATGGAGGCTTGCAGTATGTTGATTTTGTCGATTTCTTCGGGACTGACAAATGCCACTGCCCATGCGATAGCTGTGCTTTCTATGACGGGACGCAATAAATTACGTTGGTGTTCAGAGAGTTGCTTCGAGTCGTTGAGAAATTCATTGCTGAAATCTGGATGTAAAATAACAGCAGCCGCTACTACCGGACCCGCAAGACATCCACGACCGGCTTCGTCGCAACCAGCCTCTATGCGTCCTTTTTGTAAACAGTTTTTCAGCATTTGTACCGTTTCACAGTCTACCGCTTATTTGCTACGTTCTATAATATAATCGAAAATTGCTTTGAACTGCTCTACTGTTTTATTTTCGCCGTATTTCATAAGCAATTTTTGTGCTTCGTTACGTATTTGCTCCATTTTTTTATAGGCGTATTCTATGCCACCGGCTTCTTTGGCGAAATTGATGAGTGTAGCTATGTCATCGGCTTCCAATACTTGCTTTTGGCTTAAAGCAACCATTTGATCGTGCTTAGGTAAGTCGGTACGTGACAATGCATATATCAGCGGTAGCGTCATTTTCCCTTCGCGCAAATCATTTCCTGTCGGTTTGCCTACATCGGGATTGTCATAATAGTCGAATATATCATCTTTTATTTGGAAACACACGCCAAGCAATTCGGCATAGCGACGCAATTCTGTCAAATCTTCATCATCGGCACCGGCGGCATATCCACCAACTTGTATGCAACTGCTGAAGAGCGATGCCGTCTTACGTTTGATGATGGCTATATAGGTCTTTTCATCTATGCTGTGGTTGCGGGCATTGTCGATTTGTTCTATTTCGCCAAGCGACAGTTCACGCCCCAAGTGTGCCATTACAGAAACAATTTTGAATTGTTGCGTCTTTTCGGCGCAATACAATGCACCACTGACGAAAAAGTCGCCCACAAGCACTGCTATATGGTTATCCCAAATTCGATTGATTGATGGACGTCCCCTGCGTTGTTTCGACTCGTCGATGACATCATCGTGTATAAGAGAAGCATTGTGTAGCAACTCAATTGCAGCTCCGGCATATATTACATTGTCACTGATATTGTCGTCACTGAAAAGGCGACCGCTCAGAATCACAAGAATAGGGCGTAATTGCTTGCCCTTAGACACGAGAAAATTGTTGACAACCTGTTGCATCAACGGGCTTGAACTCTCAAGCGTATTGCCTATTATACAATTCAGCCTTTTGAGGTCGCTTGAAACGCTATCTTGAATTTTCTTAAATGAATCCATGTGATGAATTGGTTGCAAAAATAGCTTTTGCTCATTTGCACTCCAAAATTACTCAAAAACGACATTATGCCAAAAGCAAACCGCATATTAAGCCGTTTTTATTTAAATTTTTTAGATATTCTATGGTTATTTGCCAGTGTATCGGAAGCTATGTAGCCATATTAAATCAGTAGCCTCGTGGCAAGTGTGTAACATCATTGAACTTTATGCAATTCTATACGGAACGTGGTGCCGCGTCCCACTTCCGAATCTTTCACATATATGCGTCCGCCATGGTATTCTTCTATTATGCGTTTTACGAGTGTAAGCCCAAGCCCCCAACCACGCTTCTTGGTGGTATAACCCGGGTTAAACACCGTCTTGAAATTCTTACGTGAAATTCCCTTGCCGGTATCGGTCATATCAATATAGACCATTTTACCCGATGATGACGTATCGATGATTACCGATAAGCAACCTTCGCCTTGCATGGCGTCTACAGCATTCTTGGTGAGATTTTCCATCACCCATTCAAATAAAGAGAAACACAGCTTTACACCACAATCATCGGCGGCTTCGGTAACTGACAGCTTGACCCGTGCCGAGATGCGTGATTTCATGTATTGCAGACTTTTATCGACCGCTTCGTTAATAAAGTTCAATTCCATTTCGGGTCGTGACCCTATTTTTGAAAACCGGTCGGCTATAACCGACAACCGATGTACATCGGTGTTCATGTCGGTAATGATTTCCTTGTCGATACCTGATGCTTCGAGCATCTCAATCCAAGCCATTATTGAAGATATGGGGGTGCCGAGCTGATGTGCAGTTTCTTTAGATAGCCCTACCCACACCTTGTTTTGTTCGGCTTTTTTTATACTTACCAAAGCAAAATATACTACGACTACGAAAATGAGCAATACGGACAATTGTATGTAGGGATAATAAGCAAGGCGTTTCAGTACAGTTGAGTCCTCGTAATATAATTCTTGAGTGGTAGTATCGTCTATATGTATGGTTATGTGGTTGTTAGAACCGCGTAATTGCTTGAGTTTATTTTCAAGAAAAGCAGTGTTTTCGGGGGAGATTACGTAGGGAGCAAACGAGTCTATTTTTTCGGGCAGGTTGAAATTGCGGTGCAGCAATATAGTGCCATTATCATCTACAAGCAGTACCGGAATATTGTGATTGCCCTCGATAATGCTGAAAAGAAAGTCTACATCAGTACTGTTGGGACCATAATCCATGGTAGCAAGTTCTTTTGTGGCATTGGCCCATATCTGCATTCGTTCTCTTTCTTGAGCGGCAAGGTCACGTACAAGATTGTCGGAAAAATACAAAAAAATACCCACCATTATGAGAGCGATAACTATGAATATCGTTTTCCAGATGCGCTTAGTGTCGTAAAGATTGTGCCAAAACATGTGTGAGGTTGCGAACAAGTTTTTTCGTATATCAGAAAAACGCTGAACTATGTTATATATTGTGTGCGAGCCACCAAGCCACGCTGTCATCATCGTTGCAACCTATTATCTCGCTTGCTATTCGTTTCACCATCGGGAGGGCGTTTGACGGGGCTACGCTGTAATCGGCCATTTCCATCATTTCCATGTCGTTTACATTGTCACCAAATGCCACTATTTGTTGGAAACCACATTCGCGTGCAAGTGTTTCGATGGCTACTGCTTTTGACACTTGCGATCCGTATATTTCAAGATAACCCTGCCCCGGGGCATAAATGTCGCAATAGCAGATGGGATGACAATCGATATGGTGTGCTATAATGTCGTTGTAGATTTCTTCCATTATGGAATAACGGTCGGTGGAGAATATGATTAGAGCAGGGTATGGCAACGGCTCATAAGGCTTGTCGTTCAGTATGAAATTCTTGTAGTGCGTTCCTGTGCGACTTTTCATGAATTCGGTTTCACGATGGGATAGGCAATTGGTGTGATATGCAAGTATTTGCGTACCCGACTGGCGATAAATGAACGGATGTGCGCCATGATGTTCATATAATTTGCAAATTTCGGTGATGATGTCCTCATTGATTGGCCATGTATGTGTATATGATTCTGTGGCTTCGTTCCACAAAGCTGCTCCTGCCAGCACTACTGAAGGCAGCCGAATGTCGATACCGCCAAGCAGTGGCATTGCCGTGGCCGGTGTGCGAGCCGTAGCAATTGCAAAATTAAGGCCATGATTGGCAATAAGATCATTTATGATGTGGGCAGACTGCTCTGAAACCTCGCCATTGCTATTTAACAACGTTCCATCGAGGTCGGTTATAAATAGAGTTTTGCTTATGTCGTTAGCCATAATATAAATTTCCGTTTGGCAAAGTTAATGTACTACAAGCGCAATCGCAAATCAAGCCCAAATTTCAACAGCATTCTTCATTCGCAGCAATATCAAATAGCATAACCGACAATAGGCATTAGTGCTTCGCGTCACAGGTCAAAAAGTAGAATCAAGTGATATTCTTCTTTATATATTTTACGCCATGAAGCACATATCCCAACATCTTGAAAAATTTGAACGGATTGCGGCATGACCGCCATGCAAACAATATATACCGTAACGGAGCAGAACCATCCTTATACGCAAGATAAATATATGCACCGTTAGCCATGATGTGGCGAGGGTCAGTAGCACAACGTTCAGATGTAGTGGCACCATCATGACGTGCTATTACATACGGGAAATAAAAACAATTAAGCCCTTTATCTAAAGCATCGAGTATGAACACGCCTTCCTCACCCGAATTTAATAACGGAGCATTGACACCAAACAAAGGGTTGAATTGCAATATCCCCTGCACCGACTTGCGGCGAAAAGCTATCTCGAAACCATTTATATAATAATGTTTGGGCGGCTGCCTCAAATCAAATGAATATGACGGGTAGCTTTTAGGATAATTTTTCGATTCGTACTTAAACGTTGCAATGTCGAGTGTGGGATGAGACTCAAATATTTCCACGATATGTGCCACATGAGCTGGAATATATGTAATATCATCGTCGGCCATCAGACAAATATCACCCGAAGCATTTGCAATGGCATTGTTCCTGTTTACTGCCACACCTTTCCCTTTTATGACAGCAATTTTCACATCATCCCGTTGTAGAGCCTCCGGGAGCGGTCGTAAGACAAAATCGTCGCTCTGCTGCCACGAAACTAAGTATGAGATATTGTGCATCGACGGCATCAACACTTCAGGTACGCCATCAATGCGGTCGTTATATGTGCAAATTAAAATTTCTAATGTCATGATTTCAAATCTATTATCTTATTCCAAAAGTCTATATGCCGTTTAGCGACTATGCGATTGTCATTATGCTTCTCTACAAATACCCTACTTTGTTGCGACAAAGTAGGCAACTGGTCGCGATGCTCGACAATCCAAGCCAATTTATTATCTATGTCGCCATCGATGAGCGGTGATACATTAATAATAGGACGGCATTCATGTTCTCCGATAAAATCATAATATTCAGGCTCTGCACCACTCACGGCTACCACGCCGCGTGCCATTCCAAGCAATGCATTGGTAGCCGGAGTATAGGAATAAAGCTGGTCGAGATTAACATGAGCCGATGAAAGCAATTCAACGTATTCGTCGTACGGGCGATTCTCTACAACCTGCATCTCACACTGTCCCGGGAAGCGGTCGCAAGTCCGCCGCAAAGCATCAAGCATCAAATCGGTACCTTTTAGCACGGTTCTACCCCGATGCCGCCCAAGGAAAAATTTCACTTTGGATGGAGTTTCCGTAATTATGTGTGGTACAACCGTCTTAGTGTCTATAGGGATACCCCCGTATGCAAGCCGCTCACGTGGCACTTTACCCTCATAAGCCTTGTAATATTCATATAAGCAAGCCACAACACCATCAAATTTCGGTGTAACATAGTCGGAATACCACTTCATCACCGGCAGATTCCAATTACTCTGGGCGGCACTTTCTGTCGAGAGCATGAAAGGAGACGGTTTATTTCCAATCATATAATCAGAGTATCGAAAAGTGATTCCATCTCGGCATGTTTGCACATAATGGTAATCCGTACCAAGAGCTGTAAGAAACACATATCGGTTGTGCTTCTTCAGATAGTCGAAAATGAATCTCACTTTCCCCGGACGTAAACTCAGAAAAATGGGATTGGATACATGCACAATGTCAAAACCCTTGAGCTTAGGCAGCAATTTTATTACATCCAACACATAACGCACAGTCCCTCTTGTTCCAGGACTTCGCAATATGTTGATGTCGCGATTAGTATCCATCCAACGAGATCCGTCCGACACCACTATCACTTCATGCCCCATTTGCCGCAATGCGGCACCAAGACATGCATGAAAGTTGCTTGCGTCGCCCATAAATAAGATTCTCAACTTTCTCATTGCATAAATGCAGCTTGTAAAGGACAAAATTACGCAAAATCCAATATTTTCATACAATAATTTTCTATTTTTGCAGAGAGATGAAACAGATTGTTTCTATAATAATCCCTGTATTCAACCGAGCCAATTTGGTAAAGCGCACATTACAATCGGTACTGAAGCAAACTGTCAGACCTCTTGAGGTAGTGCTTGTAGATAACAATTCCACAGACTCCTCGCTCGATGTCTTGCAAAAGTTTAAACAGCAACACAACAGTTCCGATTTCAAAGTAATCGTGGCGCAAGAATTGCAGCATGGTGCAGCGGCGGCGCGCAACTGCGGTGCACGCCTGTCAAGTGGCGAATGGATACTGTTTTTTGACAGCGACGATACCATGGAACCCGATATGATAGAATGCTATCTCGCTGCAGCACACCAGAAAAATAACGCAGAGATGGTATTGGGGCGTGCCGATATCACTGAGTTTGACGGTGCTACGCATGAAAAACACTATTATACAACCGATCTGTTGGTAAACAACATTTTCCATGCTTCAGTCTGTCCTATGCAACGATGCCTTACTCGCCGAAACCTGTGCGAACGAGCCGGTTGGTGGAATCCCGAACTAATGACATGGAACGATTGGGATTTCACCATGCGGCTGCTACTTGCCAATCCCGTAATCGCCTTTTTCGACAAAGAGATAAAGGTACATATATTCTTGCAACGACAATCTATTACAGGCACCGACTTTGCATCAAAAGCCGGTACATGGGAACAAGCTATAGATGCGGTTGAGCAGTCAATCAACAAGACAACAAATCTACCCTGCCGCGAACGACTGTTGAAATATATTGAATTCAAACGCATAACATTGTCGGGGCTGTATTTAGGTGAAAAGAGGCGCGATCTTGCCACACCATTATATAACCAAGCATACGCCCGCATACGTCACGACTGTATGGCTCGTTGGCTGTTTCCGTTGTTACGCAAATATATAGCCGTAGGTGGACAAGGTGCATCCCATATTGTTAAGTGTCTTATAAAGTGATTTACAAAAGTCGCACATTTCGGTTTCGCTCTATCGAAATCACGCCTTTTACGCCTTTAAAGTATTTTATGGCATCATACACATTTTTGTCTTCAGGTATAAGTAAAGCCACACCATTGATGCTACTAAACTGATTCACGACGTTGGCACCATATTCTTCTGCCGCCTTCATCAACAAGTCGCTACCAATTGTTTCATCATACATTACAATCAAAGTGCGTTCCACCATGTTGCTTTTAGCATCAGATACCGGCATAACAGTGGTGGTAGCATAATGTTGCGACTTGCAAGCACCGACCAACAGCATTATTATTGCTACCGTAATTTCTCCCACTATTGATATTTGCTTTATCATATTTTAATGCTGTTTTTTATCTTCTAACGCTTCATGAGATACTATTACTTGAGCCAATTGCTTGGCCGTTATGATCGTTTCTGACTTATTCAACAAGTGGGTTGCATTGAAATTCACTTCGGCACGCAAATAGTAAGCAAGACGTTTTTCAAGTCCCGAACGAACAAAATCGAGCAATTCGTCATCACTCTTTCCTGCTATCAACGGCCGCTTGGTACGCGACCCGGGAAGGGAAAGGCGCAATGCGAGCACTTCAGGGGAAACATTAAGATAAACCGTCAGACCGTGTGATAGCATGAAATCCATGTTGTCGTAATAGCACGGTGTGCCACCGCCACAAGCCACTATCACGTTTTCAAAATCTGCCACTTCATGTATCATGCTCCGTTCTATCGTGCGGAATACTTCTTCACCATGCTTGTCGAATATCTGCTTGACGGTGGAATGAAAACGTGCTTCGATATACTTATCAAGATCTATGAATTCACGTTCCATCTCTTGTGCAAGTTGCCGCCCGAGCGAACTTTTTCCACTTCCCATATAACCTATCAAAAAAACCGGCCTGTTCACATCATATAGAATTTAATATCCCCAAATGTAAGGAAAAAAATACAATTAGCCACGAAATTCAAAATATTCCATCGCCATTATGTCGTTTGATTTGGAAGTATCTATTTTGGTCTTGCTTCTTTCAAATTAAATACACTTCGTTGCCCAT
>CAYNBZ010000078.1:0-6976 GCA_964395975.1 uncultured Muribaculaceae bacterium
TTTGTGATACGGATGTTTACGACAAAAATGGGAATCTGCTTGCTGCATCATTTAGCAAGTCGTCATTGTCTGCGTTGATAGCAGAACTCACATTCATATTGCCTCAAAGCATCACCGAAAACAGGACTTTCCTTAAAAGAATAGACTTGTTGGATTTTCCCGGTGCTCGTTCACGAGAGAAATTTAAGGAACAAGACACGAAAGATGTTTTATCATCGATATTTAGAAGAGGAAAAGTAGCTTATTTGTTCAACAAATATTCCAATTCGCTTCGCATTAGCTGTGTGTTGTTCTGCCATCACAATGACCAGAAAAATGAACCGACACTTGGAGACACCATAAATGAATGGATAGAGCACAATATAGGAAGGACACCAGAAGAACGGGCGGAAAGTCTTACGCCCACTAATGGTGTGTCGCCCCTTTTCTTTATTGCAACAAAATTCAATATTGAACTTGAACGCAACAAACTCGACACCCCCGCTAACAGAGAGAAACTGGAAGAACATTGGAAACGGTTCAAAACTGTGGTGCCTGAAATCATCAAGCCTGCCACTTGGTTTGATAAATGGGTGAAACCGTCCGGCATATTCCGTTCGGAAGCATTCCAAAGCATATATCTTTTGCGCGATTTCTATTGGTCCTCCAAAAATCAGGTCTTTGACGGTTATATCGAGAACAGTAGTCCAGAAACAGGTATCCACAAGTTTCAGGATTATCCGGACTATTTCGATAGTTTACGGAACAGTTTCGTGAACAATGCTTTTGTCAGGAAACATTTTCAAGATCCGGTTCAAGCGTGGGACAGTGTCGCAAGTGTAAATAATGACGGATCAAAAGCAATCATCCGAGATTTGGATAATATATCATGGAATTTGGACAAGGCCAGGAAGGAGAGGTATCAAAAAGAATTGAGCAGAATCAAGGATGACATATTGTCCAAATTGCAGGCCTATTATGAACCTGAGGATAAAGAACAGAACAACCGCCGTGTCAGGGCTATAATCGGGAAAATCCGCCATCAACTGGATATGAACATAGGGACACGTCCGGAGATTTTCGGCAATATCATAGACCGTTTGATGATACCTGTCGAAGATATCCGCAAGATAGCATACGATATAGTTGTACTCAAGACTAAAACTCCAAAAGACTTTAATGAGATCATCCTTATACGGACGATGGCAGAAGTTGATTTGAGAGACGATAGGGAAACAAATATCAAGCGGCTGTGCGACTACTATGCATGTGAAGCCAATGTCTTGGAAGAAGAATACAGGAAGAAAGGATTTACAATCGATGATATCGTTACAAATGAGTGCAACATCGCTGCTACGGTGGCAGATGTCGTATCAAAAGAAATACTTGAATATTGGGCCACGTTCATCAATAAACAAGTTAAAGAGATATCTCAATACCTACCATATAGCGACGAGATAGCTCTGATGCTCCAAATGTTGTGTAAACGATTGGGTGTAGAAAAAATAATCTCACAAAAAATTGACACATATTCACGTATTTTTCCTGAAACGGACCTGCCAAATGCAATAGCGGACTTCTCGTCTTTAACGCTGAACAATTTTGTCAGTTCCGTAGGGAGGGAATACATGAATGCTGATGATATGCAAATGATATCGGTTAAAGCTGAAACTTGCCATCTGCAAGTGGAAACATCCATGGAATGTGTTAATAAGGAACACAAAAAAACGACATTGATAGAAGCGTTAAAGGCATTTGATGATGCCTCAGACCCTACGACGGTTCCTATTAACGTATTGATGAAACTTCCTTTTTGGGACAACTATCAAAGATGGAAAAACCTTTTAGCCATAGGACTCCTTTATTCGGCTGATGTTTCGCAACAGAATCCCGAGGCAAATGCGGCAATGAGAGAAATCATCGTAGAATGCAACTCCTTATATAACTAACCATGACGAAAGCGACATTCTACAATAAACGTCTGTTATGTTATATTGACGACACAGACTTTACGGACTATCAGGGTATTGGGTCAGACCCGATGTATCTCCGCTATGATAGCGTTTATAGCATTGTGCAAAACCACATTGCAGAAGAATATCGTGACTTCCTGGCACGTCCCTATTATGAAGACGGTCTTATCTATTGGTATGTTACAGAATGGAGTGAAACCCCGGTGTCATTGTCTGATTTGCATGGAAGCAAAAAAGAGCATTATGAACAAATAAAGAAAAAGACCTGGGAACAATACGTCAACGCATTATCCCGGCTGAATGTTGAAGAACGTAACATCTTGTCCGCCGCTCTGAAATATGTGAGCGACGACTTTGTTTATTGCTATGACGAAAAGGTGGTACTGATTGCCTGGGGAATGCGTCCGGACACAAACAAGCATAAAGTATTGGGACAATGGGTCAAAGGTCTGAAAAATGAAGAAAAATGTACCATTACCTTTGATTGTGGCTCACATGGTAAAATCAAGGGGCATTTTGGCAAGAGCCTCCGCAGGGAGAAGGGAACGCGCCTGACAGCGAAAGACGTTCCTGAGATTATCCCAAACGACTGTTACGCTTTTACGGGATGGTCACCCGATCCCATCGGACATGAAGTGACAGGAGATATCACGTTTGTTGCACAATACGAGAAAACGGCAGAGCCCAAGACGGAGGAACCAGAAGAAGAAAAGATAATCATCCGGTTTGAAAGTGGGGGCTTCGGTCGTATTGAAGGCAATTCCAGCGTCGTCATCGGAAAAGGCGAGGCTTTGCCTGAGGACATGATACCGGGTACCCTGCCTGATGAGGGCTGTCGTTTCGTCGGGTGGCAACCGGCTGTCACATTTTCTCCCTTATACTGCGATACGACATACGTTGCATGTTTTGAGCGAGAGACCGTGCAATGCCGCTTTGTTTCCGACGGGCATGGGAATATAGAAGGCAGATCCGTCCTGACAAAACCCAAAGGAGCAACGTTGTCACAATCCGAAATACCTGTCGTCAAACCAAATAAAGGGTACAGATTCACAGGGTGGAGTCTGCCAACCAATTGTGTCTTAGACAGAGATTATGTCTTCAACGCACAGTACGAAAGAATATTACCTTGGTACAAACGTCTGTGGCAGTGGCTTACAGGCAAGGGATGTCTGAAATGGTTGCTGTGGTTCATCCTTGGATTGCTGGTTTTGTGGCTTTTGCTGTTCTTGTTGCGAGGATGCAAGAGCTGCACATCAGAACGTCATAAAGATATATATGGCCATGAGGTTTTGGAGAACGACACCATTGTGCCGGTCGAAACAGTGCGTGATGCGAACGGAGTCGTCAGAGACAAGAATGGCGAAGTTAGAAACATATATGAAGACGGGCATCTTCCGGGTGGGACGATTGTCGCACCAATAGTGGGTGGTGATGGTACGGAGCCACCTGTCGTGAGGAACCAAGGAGCGCCGGACATTATTGCGAACCGCCTGAACATATATTTTGATGGTGATAATCCGGATTTGGATAAATGGGTGCAAGAGTTTAAGGAACAATATCCCGGCAACCAATATCAAATTATTGGCTGCGACAGGAATGTTCCGATGATTCAGATAATGATACCTGAAGCCGAACGAAACA
This sequence comes from uncultured Muribaculaceae bacterium, assembly GCA_964395975.1. GTDB lineage: Bacteria > Bacteroidota > Bacteroidia > Bacteroidales > Muribaculaceae > Avimuribaculum. Next base: position 3,594 of record CAYNBZ010000078.1, read on the forward strand.
AGATCAGGGAAGAATTGCCGGAACGGATTAAATCCCCATCATTTTTTGTGGTTGATGAATCAATCATACAACTCCAGGGCTCTGTTTTCTCTACGCAAGATGAAAAATTGAGGGGATGGCATTTGAAAGCTGTCCATGCACAAAAAGCATGGACTGTAACCAAAGGCAATCCGGATGTGGTCATAGCCATAGTGGATGACGGAATAGACATAGAGCATCCTATGTTCGACGGCAAGTTCTACAAGGCATATAATGTATTCACGCAGAACAGGACATTGAGCTACGGCCAAGGGCACGGCACACATGTGGCCGGCCTTGCCGCCGGAAGTTTGCAGTACTTGTCGGACGGGGCTGCGGGGATTGCCCCCGACTGCAAAATCATGCCCGTGCAGGTTTTCGACAATGGCATGTGTACCTTCTCCTCCCTTGCCAGCGGAATCATGTATGCCATTCATAATGGAGCCAATGTCGTAAATGTTTCCATTGGACCGAGTTTTAGTGGTTTGGATCAATTGCCATTGGAAGAGCAACAAAAAATAGCAAAGGAGTATTTCAAAAATGAGGAGCGTGTGTTCCGCCACATCATTAAAACGGCCAACGATAAAAACACAGTGATTGTTTTTGCGGTCGGAAATGACAATGTGATGGCTGCAATCTTGCCCAATTGCAGGGAAACGAGGAATACTATAAATGTTTCGGCCATTGCTCCGGACTTGAAGGCTGCCGATTTCACCAACTACTCCATTGGGAGCAATATATCAGCTCCGGGCGTAAGCGTATATAGCAGTTTCCCTAAAAAGACTTTCGCCATGCTGGACGGCACAAGTATGGCAGCTCCTATTGTCAGTGGAGCTACGGCATTGGCATTGAGCATAAAACACGACATAACAGTAGAACAGATTATAGGAACGATGCAACAGACGGGACAAAACATAGACCGATATGTTCCTCCGATGCTTGTCTTGGACAAATTCCTTGAAGCAATAAAAAACGGGGATATAACCGATGTCTTTTTGTCGGAAAATGCTGATAAAAACTCACGCTTCTCGGACGAGTTATCCGAACAAACAAATGATGACGGATATGATGCCATCAAACAAATGATAGAGCAATTAAAGACTCAACGAGATGCTATTGACAAAAAAATAAATGAGTTAGAACAAAAATTAAAATAAAAATGGGAAGTACAAACAAATATTCATGGAACAAAACCTTGAAGTTTTCATGGGGGCATATCATTGCTTTTATGGCACTGATATTCATAAGCTACGTAACTTATATGGGTGACTTTTACCAAAATGGAGGTGATTTTAGAAAGGCGGCCATCAATGTGTTGATAATAGACATATTGTTGCTCTGCACTTTCATTGGTGCCCAAATATATAAGGGTACCGATGAAAAATTCAACCGTAGTATAATCATTGAACGCATACTGATTTGTCTATGTCCGATAGCATTTTGCTGGGCAATGTTACCTTATAATCATTTTTGGAATGTGATGAGCCAGCATGAAAAGATTGAAAACAATTTCAATCAAGCCATCAACAAGTCAAAACAACTGTTTGCAGACTATAACGCATATGCAAACGACAGGATTGAAAAATATGACCGTCTTCTTACTTTTGTTATACACAATAAAGATAATGATATTGCGACTTACCATAATAGTGGCTTTACAGGTATTGATGACCAGATGCAAAAACAAGATTATGTAAGAACACTGCAACTCCAATTAATGTCACAAAACACTGACAGTCTTGAATACATGGCTATCAAATGGATTGATGATGCCAATCAAGGAGCAAGCGTTTGGAATGCTTTCCTTGTGGGAAACATAAAAGAAATATCAACAGCCATTACCAATTGGAATAAAACACTCACCTCCTATTCTAAACCAGTTCTCAGTAACGAAGCCGATTTCAAAGAAGAGATAATGGCTTTTGGTGACAATAATAGTGCTATTGGTAATGCGATACAGGACCTTACAAATTTAAGACTGATATATATGACCAAAAAAGGAATTAATATTCAAACAATTTGGACAGGTGTAATATTATTCATCATGTTGCTGTTCCCGTATTTATTACAAAGCAGGAACACAAAGGCTAATGGCATTTATCACTTATGGCCATTTTCAGCAGGCAGAATAAATCCAGCACCGGAATATGATGAAAATGATGAAAGCAATCCAACACGGAATAAACAAAACGATGATATTTATAGCGGAACATTCTAATTTGTAGCAGTATGGCAAGTAAAAAGGAGTTATTAAAGAATATTCAAAGTTACAGTCCGGAGGAAATAGCGGATGCTATTCGTTCAGGTGTTGTGACATTGTACGAACTTGGACACGATACAGAGGGACAATTTACACCTTTGTTAAAGAAACAAGTAAAGGATATATTAGCGAAACCTGCCAGTCCAGGAGTTGAGACGACTGTTACTAAGCCGCAAAATCCTGTTGAAGAAAAAAACGATAAGCAGCTATCTATGGACACAGATGATTCCACAACTACTTCGGAGGAAAACACAGCGGTAACACCATTTATAATCTCTCCACAAGAAAGTGAAAATGGCGATGGAAACGGAGAACCAATAACAAATTATGTAGAAAGCAAAGACAAACCTGGTATGTTCAGAAATCCATTTTCATTTAAAGGAAGAATTCGAAGGCTGGAATATGGAATTTCATGCATAATTATGGCAATTGTGAACATAATTATACAAGGTATACTTAGTGTAGCTGAAAATTCAAATGGATCTGAAGGCTTAATAGTCCTATACTTCGTACTTCTAATTCCTTATTGTTGGTTTTCGTTTGCACAAGGAGCCAAGCGTTGCCACGACAGAGGAAATTCCGGATGGTATCAAATCATACCGTTCTACGGATTATGGATGCTGTTTGCGGACGGAGATATAGAAGCTAACGAATATGGTGAATGCCCTAAATAATATACAAGATGGTAAATAAGCAAAAAATATTGGATAATGTCGCTGAATATTCAGCTGAACAACTTGTTGAGTATATTCAACAAGGCTTTGTTACATTTGATGAACTCGTGAAAGACACAGACGGTGAGTTTGATGCAGTTAAACGCAAGAAAGTGAAAGAACTGCTTGATAATGCAGACGAACTTGCATGGAAAAAAGTGCAGGATGAAAATACCATTGAGACAGCACAGTGGTATTTAGACACGTTCCCCAATGGAGCCTATCGTAGTCAGGCCCGCTCTATAAAAGCCGAAATAGAAAAACAAAAAGAGGATGAATATATTCAAACAACAACTGATGACGCATGGACATTAGTTGATAAAAATGATATTGATTCTTTACGCTCGTTTATTGAAAAATATCCGCAAAGTTATCATATTGAAGAAGCCAAC
>CAYNBZ010000079.1:0-6616 GCA_964395975.1 uncultured Muribaculaceae bacterium
GTTCCTATTTCTCAGCAATATATTTATTCGCTTATATCGAACTCACGTTAATATAGGTTCGGGTATAAGTGGAATTACGATTTGTAATTGAATTGCTCTTGCCGTACCTTTGTGTGTTGCAAAAAATAGATTCTGGTGGAACAGTTTTTCATTGGTTTAAGTAATGTGCTTGTTTCGGTGAGCGATGCTGTGTGCGGCTATCCGTTTTTTATCCTGCTTATTGGTGGGGGATTGTTTTTTTTCATCTATTCCGGTGGAATTTCTCTCCGTCATTACGGTGACTCCATAAGAGCATTGAGATACAAGCAAGGAAATTGTGGCGAGGGGCAGATAAGTTCGTTTCAAGCTTTGATGAGTGAAATATCTTCGACTGTAGGAATGGGCAATATTGCCGGTGTTGCAATCGCATTGACAATGGGTGGTCCGGGTGCTATTTTCTGGATGTGGGTCAGCGCGGTGCTGGGGATGTGTACGAAATTTTTCGAAGGGGCTTTGTCTATTATGTATAAAGGAAAGGACAGTGCTGGAGAGGTGCAGGGTGGTCCGATGTATATAATAATTAATGGCTTGGGTCGGAAGTGGAAGCCGATGGCCTATTTTTTTGCCATTTTCGCATTACTCGGCACGTTGTGCTTCATGCAGGCCAATCAACTTGTTGAGGCTGTTACGACAGTAATCACCACACCTTTGGGATTGGAAAATACATTGTTGTTGCGTTTCATTTTGGGCACTGTGATTTGCACAATAGTGGCTTCTGTGATTTTGGGGGGGATTACACGTATTTCTCGCATTGCCACTAAAATAGTCCCGACTATGGTGGGGTTGTATTTTGTGCTAGTCTTTGTGATAATCGTCGTGTATGCCGACAAGGTTCCGGACGTTTTTGTCTCGATATTTGAAGGGGCGTTTAACTTGGATGCCGGAATAGGCGGATTAATCGGTACGGCAATCGTGGGGGCGCGCCGTGCCGCTTATGTCAACGAGGCAGGAGTTGGAACGGCCTCGCTAATGCATGGTGCCTCGCGCAACGATAACCCTATTCGTGAGGGGCTTGTAACAATGATCGGCCCGTCGATTGATTCCGGCCTTGTGTGTACACTCACTGCCATACCTATCCTTATTGCGGGAAATTATGTCGGATTGGATGAAATCAAGGGGTTATATATAGCACTTAATTCTTTCAATATGTTGTTGCCGGGATATGGTCATTACTTGTTGATGGTAATTGTATTATTTTTTGCGTTTTCCACGATGTTTTCTTATTCGTATTATGGATTGAAATGCACGAATTTCCTTTTTGGGGCACATCGGGCCAAGTATTATAATTACTTTTATCTTGTGATGATAATCGTGGCGGCTATGATTCCGCTCGGGTCGGTGGTGGCTGTAATGGATCTTTCGTTTGCGCTAATGGCATTACCCAATATGATTGCTGTCATTTTGCTCGCTCCACGGGTAAAAAGACTCGCCAAGGCCTATTTTGCTAAAGGCGGTAATTGATAAGAATCGGGAGTACTTCCGACATCTGAAAAAATCACCGATTTTGTTTTTTATGCTCTTGCATTAGAGTAATTTTGTACTTTGAATGAATAATGTTAATGAAATATGTGTGTTTGCTGCATCTAGCCGTGAGTCAAAACGGTGTTATGTCGAAGAGGCATATAGACTTGGGATATTACTTGCGGTCAATGGTGTGACATGTATCAATGGAGCCGGTCGTGAGGGGCTGATGCGGGCTGTGAGCGATGGTGCACTCGATGGGGGCGGCAAGGTAGTTGGCATTATTCCGCAGTTTATGGTCGAGAATGGTTGGCAATACGGACGTTTGAGCGAGATGGTAGTTACTCCCGACATGCATACACGCAAGCAGGCTATGATGCAACGGGCAGATGCCGTGGTTGCATTGCCCGGTGGTTGCGGAACACTGGAGGAACTGCTTGAAATAATTACATGGAAGCAATTAGGGCTATTCCACAAGCCAATCATAATATTGAATGTAGATGGCTTTTATAAGTCGTTGATTGATATGCTGGATCGCTGTGTGGATGAACATTTCATGAAAGAGTCGCACAGGCAATTGTGGCATCTTGCAGCTACGGCCGATGATGTGATAACATTATTGGGGACAATCGATCCTGTAAATGACGATATGGTGGAATCTAAATATTGATTATAAGTCAAATGACGGCAGGGGAAAATAATATAGCAATAGCGGATACAATAGGGAAGTATTTCATATCTCTGCAAGGCGATTGTGGGTATGACACTGCCTTTGTGCATTCATCAGCTGCGCAAACCATCGCCCCCCCTTCTTACGCTGTCACGTCAGATATGCGACCGATGTCGCCGTTGCACGATACTGGCATCATTGCCCTACTGCTCATCGTGTTCCTGCTGATTGCCATGAATTACAAAAAAGGGTATAAGTATTTTTTTCATGTCGGCAATTATCTGTTTTCCATTCGTCGCCGTCGGAATACTTTTGATGACCACACTGTGAGTGAAACTAATATGATGCTTTCGCTTATAATTAATACATGTGTCATGTGTGGCATAATCTCTTATCTTGCCATAGGGCATTATTATCCGGTTTTGGTTGAAGACGTATCGGTTTCCCGACTTGTATGGGCATTGTCCGGATACGCTTTGATATATTATATATGGCAGTATGTTTTTTATCGCGTGATGGGTTATACGTTTCTGCCCGACAAAACTTATACCCAATTGCTTATCGATGGCTTCAATTCTACTCATTCGGTGCTGGGATTGTTGCTCTGTCCTGTAGCATTTGTCATGCTTTTGACTCCGAACACGTTAGTGCCGATGTTTTATATTGCAGCAATTCTCTACATTTTTGCACGTATTGTGTTTATTTGCAAAGGTTTTAGAATTTTTTTTAACAATTTGGCATCATTGCTTTATTTTATTTTGTACCTTTGCAGCATTGAAATTGTACCCGTCGTCCTCTCTTTCACTGGGGCAATATTTTTATGTAGAGTTTTACAATCATAAAAACACAGGCTAAAGTGGATATTAAGAAAATTTTGATTTCGCAACCCAAACCGGAATCGGGCAAATCCCCTTACTACGACATTGCACAAAAGTATGGCGTAGAAGTTGTCTTCAGGCCGTTTATTAAAGTAGAGGGGTTGTCTTCAAAAGAGTTTAGACAGTCGAAGATTTCAATTTCCGACTATACGGCAGTGATATTCACAGCTAAGACGGCAATTGACCATTTTTTCCGTCTTTGTGAAGAAATGCGTATTACAATTCCCGACACGATGAAATATTTCTGTACCAGCGAAACCATTGCGCATTATTTGCAGAAATATATCATCTATCGCAAACGCAAAATTTTCTATGGAATTTCGGGAAAACTCGATGATGAGAAGTTGTTAAAGGATCTTGTAAAGCACAATAAGGAGAAGTTCTTATTCCCGATATCGGATGTCCATCGTGATAATTTAAGTGTACTTGATGCCAATAAGATTTCTTACACCAAGGCTGTAATGTATCGTACGGTAAGCAATGATTTTGGCAAAGAAGAGCCATTTGATTATGATATGCTCATATTCTTCAGCCCTGCCGGAATCAAATCACTGCTTAAAAATTTCCCCGACTTCCAGCAAGGTAATATCAGAATAGGATGTTTTGGCGCAACAACGGCGAAAGCTGTTGAGGATGATGGGTTGAGGCTCGATTTGAGCGCACCAAGTGCCGAAGCTCCATCTATGACTGCTGCACTTGACATGTATTTGAAAAAAACTCAAAAGACAAAATTAAAAAAGCCTACCGGCTCTGTGTGATTACATCATCAGTGTCGGCGGCGGTATCGCGGGATATGTTCATTTGAATGTTATTCTTGTCGGTATAGCGCAATAGTGGTTGATTAAATTGTTGTGTGCCGTTTGTGTCGTAAGCGGTAGTGTTGCTATTTCTTTGTTCTGTTTTTAGGTGTGGAACTACTAACTCTTGATACTCATTGACATATCGGTTATATAAATATGAAAGATTGTGCAGCCGCACAGCCATTAACAACCTTTTTGCCGGTGGTAGAGGACTGGTAGCCTATCCGTTGCGTGCCGTTGTGTCGGTAAAGCCTTGTAAAGATGAAAAGGCGGGCGTTCATTTTATGATAACCGTTCCTAAGAAAAAGATACGCAAGGCTGTTGGTCGTGTGTTGTTGCGCCGTCGTATCAGAGAGGCTTATCGCTTACTTCGCCCGTTGCTTGTGCCGCAAATCGAGACCTTGGGGTGCAGGGTTGACGTAGCTTTTATTTATTTGGATAAGGATATAGTCGATTATGCCAAAGTAAGCAATTGTATGGTAACATTGCTTGGTAAGATTGCCTTACTTGCTGTAAATACCATCAAAAGCAATTCTGAAAATAAAAATGAAGGACAAGGTGATGCAATTGATTCGTAAAATATTGGTGGCATTGCTTATAGCTCCTGTCAAATTTTATCAGTATTGCATCTCTCCGTTGTTTCCGCCGGTTTGTCGTTTTACGCCCACTTGCAGCCAATATGCAATTGAGGCATTGCGCAAGCATGGACCTGTGCGGGGATTGTGGCTTGCAATCAAACGTATCTGTCGTTGCCATCCATGGGGCGGAAGTGGTTATGATCCTGTTCCATGATTAAAGATATTCACACACATCGACTCGATGCCATCGATTCTGTTATCAGTGTCAATCCATGGGAATATGCTCCTCGGCAAGGGCAGTGTTATTCTGTTGGTGTGCATCCTTGGAGGGTGCAGCAGACCGGAAATGCAGATTTCGAACTATTGTCGGATATCGCCACACGAGATGATGTAGTAATGATAGGAGAGTGCGGCATTGACAAACTGAGAGGGGGCGATATAAAACGACAGATTGAAGTGGTCAAACGTCATGTGATTCTGTCAGAACGCTTGGGAAAGCCGCTTGTGTTGCATTGTGTCAGGGCTGGTGGGGAACTTTGTTCGTTGCGCCGAGCATTGAAACCGGTGCAACCTTGGATAGTACATGGATTCCGTGGCAATATCAGAGTGGCTGACATGTTGCTCAATGCGGGATTTTTCCTTTCATTCGGAGAAAAGTTTAATCCCGATGCTTTGTGTTACACACCGTCCGACCGTCTGCTTATCGAAACCGATGAGTCTTCGATGGGGATAACCGAAATATATGATCGCATTGCCGAGTACAGATGCGCAAGTCGATTGGAACTTGAGGCATTGATGCAATCATGGTGCTGCAACTTCTTAAAGTAGGTTAATCGTTTGTTTGTTTAATAAGTTATAATAATCTTTGTCGAAGAAACAATTAAAATTAAAGCAATATGAAGAAATTTGGTGTTTTTGCCGTGGTTGTGGGTTGTGTTTTGTTTACGTCATCACTTGCTTTTGCAAATAATGAAGATTATTCACAGGCTGACACGGGCAATAAAATTGGGTGCTGCTGCGGTGTACAATGTGGTTGTGAGGGTGAATGTCAGTGCGGTTGCAATTGTACAGATTGTGAATATTGCTGCAGTCAAGAAAAGTGCGGCACTTGCAATGGATGTCACTCTGAGGAGGCTTGCTGCAACGGCAATAATGGTGGCTGTTGCCGTCCATGCAACTGAAGAAAGTTATTGATTCTGACAGGAAGTGAGAAAATCGAATACTATAGCCGATATTTGGGCTATAATGTGTTCGTTTGTGGCAAAATCTTCTTTTGAGTCTTTTATAAATACGGCAAGTGAATAATTACGCCCATCAGCGAGCATGATGTGTGCCACATCATTTATCCCTATCCACCGTCCGTTGCCATCAAGGTCGCTTGTCCCGGTTTTGTGTGCAAGGGTCGTAATGGCGGGATTGATGCCTTGGGCTATGCGTTGTTGCCCTGTTTGGCATTCGAGCAGTGTTTGCCTGATATATTGCAAATTGCTGTTCACTAGAGTGTCGGAGTTGAACAGGCGGTTGATGAGTAATGCTGCTTCGAGAGGAGTGGTATAATTGTCGTGGCAAAGTTTGGGCTGTCGGTGCATATCGTCCTCAGTAGCTACAATGGCAAAATCTTTTATTCCAAGCCCGCGAATGAAATTATCGGTGTTTGCAGGACCGCCAATGAGCCTGAAGATGATGTCGCAGGCGTTGTTATCGCTCAATTGCAACGTGTATTTTAGCAAATCTCCTATACTTATCATAAAATTGCCATCAGGATATTTGTCTCGCAGAGGACTGTAAGTGTCGGGTTTTAGATCTTGTTTTTCCACCAATATTTTGTGGTTTATGTCGAGGTGCCGTTGTTGTAGCCAATGGGCTACGTGCAGTGCTTGGTGCAACTTTACCACGCTCATCAGTGGATAATGCTCGTTGTTGTTTATTGTTATGGTGTCGCCATTATTCATTATTACAGCAATGCCCACCGTTGCTTGCCGGTCTTCAACCACATTTTTCAACAATTGTTTCAAGTCGTCATTGCTTGCATTTACTGTCGTTGCAAGCATACAGCATAAAATTAGAAATGCGAGTTTTATTAAACGTTTTTTTCTCATGTTTGCAAAGTTAACTTAGGGACATTCAGCAAATAGAATAACGTGAGTTCGATATAAGCGAATAAATATATTGCTGAGAAATAGGAACATA
>CAYNBZ010000080.1:0-4649 GCA_964395975.1 uncultured Muribaculaceae bacterium
TTTCTCACTGCCTTACAACACTGTGAAATCCTAATGACCGATTTGGGTTTATAGCGGTGAGATTCGCAACGCAGTGTTGATAGTGCATGGCGAAAAGGCTCATTCGCGCTATTTCAGCGAGGACGCTTTCAAAAAGCTGAAAGGTGACAATAAAGAGTTGCTCATAGTCCCGGGCGCAAGCCACACCAATTTGTATGACCGGATGGAAATAATCCCATTTGACCGAATCGAACAATTTTACCAGACATACCTCAAATAAAGGGATTGCCATAAGACAAATCATAAATGGCATACGGTTCATTGCGCAAAAAGTGATGTTTAATATCTGTTGGGTTAATTTACGGATATTTTCAACCTTATTTTTTGCCGAAATTAAAGAAGTCTGTATCTTTGAACAGTTTTTTCATAGGATTAGATTTTTAAGGTTTTAAACGCACTGATGTTGGGAAACATCTGTGCGTTTAATTTTGTTCCTTTCGCTTGTGGCGTTTTGCTCAAAATCATCATCACAGTCGATGTAAAATCAAAACTGTTTCTTAAATTTGCATATAAGAGAAGGTGAATATTATGCAATTAAGAACAGCCACAAATATTGCCGAATATGCATTGCCGACATTGAAGCACGACGGTTGTGTGATGTTGCTCGGGTCGTGTTTTTCCGACAACATGGGGCTACGTTTGCGAGGTGCGATGATCGATGCTGTTGTCAACCCATTTGGTACGACATACAACCCATTATCGTTGCTTGAATGTATTAAATGGTTGCAGACCGGTCGCAGGGCTGTTGCCGATGAACTGTTCATGCATGGTGGGTTGTGGCATCATTTTATGTTCCATTCGAGATATTCCAATGTTGATGTAGAAAGCACATTGCATGCTATTAATGAGAGCATCGGTCGTGGACGAGAACAACTGTCGCGATGTAGCCATTTGTTTGTCACGCTCGGCACGGCGTTTGTATACAGACTCAATGGAAGTGTTGCATCGGTGGTGAATAACTGTCACAAGTTGCCGGCTGCTCGTTTTACGCGCAGCATGTGCAGCCTCGATGAAATTTCTTTGGCACTCGGGGAGCTAGCAGATGTGGTTCATGACTTTAATGCTTCGTCACATATTATTTTCACCGTAAGCCCCATCCGCCATCTTGCCGACGGGATGGCCATGAATCATCTCAGCAAAAGCATACTTACGGTGGCTGTACACGATACTGTTGCCACTCATCGCAACTACTGCCATTATTTTCCCGCTTATGAAATAATGAATGATGACTTGCGTGACTATCGTTTTTATGCTGCCGACATGGCACACCCATCGGATGTTGCAATCGACTATATATGGGAACAATTCAAAATGGCTTTCTTCACGTCAGCAGAACGGCAGAAGGTTGAGGAATGCGAGCGGATGTCGAAACTGCTTGCACACTGCCCGACGAGCCGCAACTCCGAAGCGGTGGAACAATTTAAGCAAAAGATACGGCAGGCACTTGCCGACATTGCCATACGCTTTCCGCACATCAAAAATTTAGATTACATCAAAAACTACATGATATGAGGTATCCTATCAAAGAAATTGCATCGATATTGCGCATACCGCAGGATATGCTTAACGACAAGAGTGCCGAAATTGCTCACTTGCTGACAGACTCGCGTTCATTGACCTATCCTGCCGAAACGTTGTTTTTTGCCATTCGTACCAATAACAACGATGGGCATCGCTACATTGCGCAGCTTTATGAACGTGGCGTGCGCAACTTTGTGGTTGACAATATCACGTATGTGCCACCTGAGTTGCTCGATGATGCCAATTTCCTTGTAGTGCCCAATGCACGGGCGGCATTGCAGTCGATAGCAACTTATCACCGCCGCCGCTTCGACATACCGGTGATTGCCATCACCGGCAGTAAAGGTAAGACCACGGTAAAGGAATGGTTATACCAATTACTAAAGGATGATTTCAATATCGTACGTAGTCCGCGCAGCTATAATTCGCAAATAGGTGTGCCACTTTCGCTATGGGAAATAGACGAGAACACCGACCTTGCCATAATAGAGGCCGGTATCTCACAACCGGGAGAAATGGTAGCTTTGCAGGCAATGATACGCCCTACAGTGGGCATTATCACCAACCTTGGCGAAGAGCATAATGAGGGGTTTGAGTCGATGCAGCAGAAGATATGTGAGAAAACACAGTTGCTTACAGCATGCGACTGCATCATCTATTGTGCCGATTACAAGCTTATACGCGAGGCCGTGATGCCAATCCTTGCCATTGCGCAAGAGATTGCATGGTCGAGCCATGATGCCGACCGCCCATTTGCCGTAACGTCTGTGGTAAAAGGAGAAAAAGCCACCAATGTGACTTATTCATTTCTCGGACTTGAGAATCATGTGCATTTCCCGTTTACAAAAGACAGCGAGATCGAGAATGTGATAAATTGCATTGCGACGATGACATATTTACAGATAAAACCTGATATGATTGCTGAGCGTGTGGCACGGCTTGCACCGGTGGGTACACGACTCAATGTTATGGAAGGTATCAATAATTGTCTTGTTATTGTAGACAGTTATACGAGCGATTTCAATTCTCTTGCTCCTGCCATCGATTTCATGGTACGACGTGCAAGACCCGGTGTGTCGATGACGGTGATACTTTCGGATGTATTGCACGAAGCATATAGTCGTGACGAATTGTATGGACGTGTCGCTGAACTGCTTGAACAGAAACGAGTGAACCGTATCATAGGTATTGGACCTGAAATGTGTCGCAATTCGCGTTTCTTTGATGTCAATTCACGCTTTTTCGAGTCTACGACCGATTTTATGCAAAACATCTCGCAGAGCGATTTTGAAGATGAGATGATATTAATAAAGGGTGCACCAGAATTTGATTTCAAGAAGATTGCCGATTTGCTTGAAGCCAAACAGCACCAAACGGTGCTTGAAGTGAATCTCGATGCATTGGTGCATAACTACAAATACTATCGTTCGCGGCTAAAACCTGAAACGAAGGTGGTATGTATGGTCAAGGCATCGGGTTATGGTGCAGGTTGTTCTTACGCACTTGCCAAAACATTGCAAGATGCCGGTGCAAGCTATCTCGCCGTGGCCGTACATGATGAAGGTGTAGAATTGCGCAAGTCGGGTATCACAATGCCTATTATGGTACTAAACCCTACTGTGGTCAATTACAAGGCAATGTTTTCGTATCGCCTTGAGCCGGAAGTGTTTAGCATTAACGAATGTCAAAAAATTATCCGCGAGGCAGAAAAGTTTGGCATCACCGAATATCCGGTACATATAAAACTCGACACAGGAATGCATCGCCTTGGATTTGTCAAAGAAGAATTGCCAGAGTTGATAAACTTGTTACACAAGCAGAATGCCATACGTCCGGTGTCGGTGTTTTCGCACTTGTGCGTTGCCGATGATCCTACTCAAGATGAATACACCCACCGGCAGTTTGACTACTTCGATGAATGCTGCCAGATATTGCAGGCGGCTTTCCCTCACCATATCATGCGCCATATACTGAATACGGCCGGGATCATGCGCTTTCCCGAACATCAGTATGACCTTGTGCGCCTTGGCATAGGGCTTTATGGCTCATCACCCATTTCCGACAAGACCGATCTTGTGCCGGTGTCGTCGCTCTATTCGGTGATAATTTCCATCAAGGAATGGCCATCCGGTACCACCATAGGCTATGGCCGTCGAGGAGTGTTGCAGCGTGCCTCGCGCATTGCAACCATTCCTGTAGGTTATGCTGATGGAATTGACCGACACTTTGGCAACGGCAACATTTGCATGATGGTGAATGGTACGTTATGTCCTACGGTGGGTAGTATCTGCATGGACCTGTGCATGATAGATGTTACCGATGCCAAGTGTGCAGTTGGTGATCAGATTGAAATATTCGGTCGCCACATACCTGTGGCTCAACTTGCTGAAGTACGTGGCACTATTTCTTATGAAGTGCTTACTTCCGTTTCCGAACGGGTGAAAAGGGTTTATTTCCGAGAATAAGAGGGACTAACGAAAGAAAAATGAAACAATATTTGTCCATATTGATATTATCGGCTATGCTTGCTTCGTGTAAAGCCAAACAAGAAAGTCAATCGTCGGCTCAAACCGCGATATGCAACCCTGTTACAGATCGGGCGATGGTTGAAAAAACACCTTTAGGTGGGATGCTTGCTTTGGTAATCATATATAAGACTGTTGGCGATTATGATAACTTGGTGCCTGTTAATCTCGATTCATCGGGAATGCACATTGCGTCATATCCTGCTCCGAGCGACCTTAAGCGTGGCGACAAGTTATTGACGCCTGTTGCGCTCGATGGTGGTTATCTCTTTGACCGGCGTGGAGTATCAGCCAATACTGCATTTACCGATTACACCTATGAAGAATATGCGGGAATGGACGAGACACCTTCAGTGGAAGAATTAATGAAGCATGTCAAATATGTCAACCCATTCAGTGAGATGTATGTAGTAAAAGGGTTGCATAACCCTTCTGTAGAACAGCTTAACACTATCATTGAAAATGGTTTTGAGGGTTGTAATATTGTTATATCCGATAAATAATTTCGTAAGTATCTATTTTGGTCTTGCTTCTTTCAAATTAAATACACTTCGTTGCCCATAA
>CAYNBZ010000081.1:0-4627 GCA_964395975.1 uncultured Muribaculaceae bacterium
AGACAACAAAAAAGGGCGACCCGTCAGTCGGTACTGACTTTTGGGTCACCCTCTTCTATTTTTATGTCTCCGCAAAATTTTTATCGGACAGCAATACTTATTTATAAATGTATTGCGAAATTTTATTTCCGCATCAGGATTAATCTTCAGTAACCGCTTACAAAGTGTTTCTGCTTTATATTTGCCAATATCCGCTTTGACATAATTCTGCTTTTGAGATTGCTCTCTTCTACTTTATCACCATCAACGATAGTAATATTTTCAAAGCCAAACCACAAGGCACATTCTGCAATGATACTGCTTATTCCTGCACCTCCTAACTGCCTGATTTTCTCCTGTTCTTCTTCGCCTTTCAGGGCAAGGTTGGGTTTTCCTATTATGTAACAGGTATTGCTCCACCCTTGCCTGTGCGTTCCGCTTCGACCTCATGCTTGCCGAGGTAAGGCCGTTTTCATCCTTTGTGTACTTCTCCACCCATGCCGCGTATGTATAAAGAAAAGAGGAATATGTCTCGTGCAAAGTCTATCGTTGCATTGACTCCCCTTTGATTTTAGCCATGCCTCGTATTCCATTATTACATAAGAGGTTAATTGGCTTAAAATAAGGTTCTCCCTTCCATGAACCGTGTCTGTTAAGTGTTGATGCATACGTTTTGTCTGTATGTTCCTGGCAGAGTATAAGTATAATTGCAACTGCGTTTTTTGGTATGAGATTAAATTTGTCGATAACCAATTATGTTTATATGTTTTCCACAGTCTTGTTTAAAGGAATATACGAATGTTGCATGGCTCAAAAAACGGGGTAGTAACACAGCGCAAAAAAAAACAGGCAATGTCGAATCACTTCGAGGTTGCCTGCCAACGTTTCATCAAGTTTAGTGCAAATTCATTTTGTGTATGTATGATGTTGAGTCTGAGAAGTCATGTTTAAAGCGAATCTGCTTTGATGAGCTACTGATATATAATTTTAATACATTTTCTAAAATTGTGTTATTAATATAAATTTGTTTTCTGATTCCATTGTTTTTTGCGTTACGTTTGAAATCGGTAGCAAATGTATAAAATATATTACTATTCTGCAAATTTTTTATACTGTTTTTTATTCTATCTTTGTACAATTCTTCATTTTCTAAATAGTAATTCAAATTAACTGCAGTATTGTAGTGTGTCCATTTTTATATATTCCGTGTGCTTGAAACGGCTGTAAAAAATCGGTTGGTTTGTTTTGTTCTGCATTTGTCTTGCGTTAACTTTGCAAAAAAATTGATGGATTATGAGGCAACAAAGCAATTACACCGCTAAAAATAATTCCCGTCCCGACAATATTAAATCATGGACTGTCACTGATGACGGAACTTTACTTGAAACGGCGATTAAAATTCTTGCCGACCATAGTTTGACTAAAGTGAAATCGATGTTGCGGCATAATCAGTTTGCCATTAATCAGGTGCCGCATACGCAGTTTGATTTTCCGGTAGCCAAAGGTGATAGATTTTCGGTAAATTTCGATAAGTCGTTTGTCGTTTTCAAAAACAGGCGTGTGGAACTTGTTTATGAAGACGAGCATATCCTTGTCATCAACAAGGGGTATGGATTACTGTCGATGGGAACTGACAAAGTGAAAGACGGCACTGCATACAGCATAATGCGTGAATATGTGAAAGCTCACAATCCGCATGCGCATGTTTTCATAATTCATCGTCTTGACCGTGATACTTCGGGACTTATGATGCTTGCCAAGACTGTTGAGGCTAAAGAAATAATGCAGCACAATTGGAACAATATGGTTCTTAATCGCAAGTATGTGGCTGTAGTAGAGGGACAAATGGAAAGCAGGGAAGGAACGATTAGAAGTTACCTTGCCGAAACATCACAGTTTGAGGTATATTCGACCGATGATCCGGAGAAAGGACAACTTGCCGTTACCCGATACAAGACATTAAAGGTTGGGAATAATTATTCACTTGTGGAATATGAACTTGACACGGGACGTAAAAATCAGATACGAGTGCATTCAAAGGATATGGGACACCCCATAGTTGGAGACCGTAAATATGGCGCGGCATCAAGTCCGATACATCGCCTTGCTTTACATGCCATGACATTGAGGTTTGTACACCCGATTAGTCGCAAGGACATGAATTTCTCCACTCCTATTCCGGCATCTTTCACGCGACTTGTGCATTACAGGGTGGAGGGTGTTAAGGATGCGGAATGACCACACATTATTTTTTCCGCTTTAAGTGTATAAGGCTGTAGGGATGGGGGTTGCGTTCATCGGCAGGGTACTGCTCGTGGCTTGCAATTTTCCATGATTCCATGTCAATAGATGGGAAAAATGTATCAGCATCGATAAATTGAGCCTCAATTCTTGTCAAAAACAGCTCATCGTAAAGGTTTCCAAAATCGGCATATATTTGTCCTCCGCCTATCACGAAGCATAATTCTTTGTTTTCTTTTGCCGCCAACTCGATGGCATCGTTGACGTTGTGGCACACTGCTGCCCCATGAGGAGGGTTATAATTCTTATTCCGTGTCAAGATTATGTTTAGCCGTCCGGGCAATGGTCCCTTCGGGAAACTCTCAAATGTCTTGCGCCCCATTATTATGGGATAGCCCATGGTGATGGCCTTGAAATGTTGCATGTCGGCAGGCATGTGGCAAAGTAGTTTCCCTTGTCTTCCGATTCCGCCGTTACGGTCAACGGCTGCTATGGCTGCTATTTTCATATTGTTTGGTTTGTTCAACAGCTTTCCAATCGTTGATTGTACCTGTACTTTTTGTATTCTATACAAAGTTAAAACAAAATGGGCTAAAACGCAATTTTCACTTTAAGGTCCTGCATAATGGTCTCGTCGATGTTCATAAAACCACACGGCAGAGCCGAAACCCTTTATGCGCGTTAGTCATAATACTCGCAAATATTGTCTGTCAATCCCAAACACTATGCTATCGGCTGGTTATGGCAGGGTGGGATGTTTGTAACAGTATCGCTTCCCCTTCCTTCTTATACTGATGTGGAACTCTGGCAAAAATACAATTAGATTCTCATGAATCTAAATTGTTTTCCACTCTGCATTGAAATAAATTGCGGATGAAACATGTCGGCAGTTCATGCCGAATGGGAAATTTTCATTACCTTGGTTGCGTGAAATTCTATTGCGATGGAAAAGCTCATGCAATATGTGTGGCAACACAAATTATGGAATCCCGCACAGATGGTTACCAATGATGGTCGTCGCATAAGGGTAATCGACCCTGGATTGCTGAATGGCGATGCCGGTCCCGACTTCTTTAATGCCAAAGTGGAAATAGGTGGTGAATTGTGGGTGGGAAACGTGGAAATGCACGTGAGGGCAACCGACTGGCATCGCCACGGACACGACCGTGATAAGGCTTATGACTCGGTTATACTGCATGTGGTAGAGAAGGATGATGCTCCAGTAGTGCGAAGCAACGGCGAGCGCATTCCGCAGATGGTCATGCAATGTTCTCCTCGTTTTTACGACAGTTATGTGCGGCTTGTGGACAATCATGCGTTGCCGTTTCCATGCGCGGCGATGATTAAAGATATTCCGCAGTTGACGATAACTGAGTGGGTGGAGTCGCTCGCATTCGAACGGTTAGGCCAGAAGGTGGAACGAATCTATTCCCTTTACGATGCTTTCAGTGGCAGTTGGCAGGAGATTTGTTATGTGACAATGGCGCGAAGCCTTGGTTTCGGCATCAATAATGATGCTTTTGAGATGCTTGCACGCCGTACGCCGCTACGGTTGATGCATAAGCATAGCGATTCGGTGTTTCAGCTCGAAGCCCTGCTTTTCGGGCAGGCCGGTTTTTTCGTCACACCTGTGGCCGGTGCTGATGATTATTATTTCAGGCTTGCTCGTGAATATGGATTCCTTGCCAACAAGTTCCGACTAAAGCCTATGGAAGGGTCGATGTGGAAGTCGTTCAGGGTGAGACCGCAGAGTTTTCCGTATCGGCGGATTGCCCTTTTGGCACGGCTTGTTGAAAACGGGTTCGACTTAATGAATTCTCTGCTTGAAGCCGGCAGTGAAAAGGAGTTGCGCAAACTACTTTCGGTAGAAATGTCGGGATATTGGGCGACGCATTATACGTTTGGCGGTGCACCTTCCGACTTGGTGACACGTGTGTTGAGCAATGCCTCGATCGACATCCTGCTCATAAACACGGTTGCACCGCTCTATTATGCCTATGGCTCAAAGTGTGGAGATTACGACATGGCCGACCGTGCCATACGCCTGCTTGAAAGCTTGCGCCCAGAGCGCAACAGCATAGTAGCGGCATTTATGGCCGCCGGTGTCAAGTGTCCAGATGCCCTCACGTCGCAAGCATTGATACAGCTGCGCCGGCAATATTGTGAGGCTCGTAAGTGCTTGTATTGCGCCATCGGTCACCGGTTGCTCAGTTCTGCTGTTTCCGGATAGTCAGTTCCTCTTTCTCGAGAAGTGAAGGTTCTTTTGCCTATCATGGCATTGCAGCCGGCAAATATGTTCTTTTCTGTAAAAAAATTGCATTTGGAGCAAAACTTGCCTTGTGTATGAAAAAATTCCTGACTTCGTCAATGCGTCACCCAAAAATCATCTTCGAATAAAGGAGCGATG
>CAYNBZ010000082.1:0-4438 GCA_964395975.1 uncultured Muribaculaceae bacterium
TTAAGTATTAGCTATTTAATAAATTGTGATTTTTGGAGTGACGAAGTCAGGAGGTATGGTAAAATCGGCGACCGGAGAAGTACGTTACGATGTATCGGGTCTTGCCCAGGGAGTTTACTTTGCCAAGGTAAAGACTGAGAATGGAACCCAAGTAATGAAATTTGTAAAGAAGTAACACAATTTTCTTCATGAATATAACAGCTCCTTGAAAGGATTCAGGGAGCTGTTAGTTTTTGTGTATCCGTGAGATTGTCGTTTTATAGCACGTTTTTTACTTCGGCAAGGGTCGTGACGATAGCATCAGCTGCAGGGAACTTGCCGTCCCGTGCATCCTTGTTGAAAAATATAGTGCGCCATCCTGCATTTTTCGCCCCGCAGATATCGGTGTCGTAATTGTCGCCTATCATCACGCTCGATTCGGCTTCGGCTATGCAGCGGGAGAGTGCATAGTCGAAAATGCCTCGCAGAGGCTTGGTTATTCCGCAATCATCCGAAAGTATCACTTGGTGTATGTATCGGTCGATGCCGCTTGAAATGAGTTTGCGCTGTTGCACTTCTTTGAAGCCGTTGCTAAGCACATTCACATCATATATGCGGTTTAAGTGTGATAGCATTTCTTCGGCTCCGGTGACTGTCAGTGGCTGTAAAGAAAGAAAATGCAGGTATTCATCGTTGATTTCACCCACCCGACTGATAAATGGGTAACCAATTTTTTCAAGAGGGTATCTGAACCGTTCGGTAACAAGATAATCTTTTGTGATTTTGCCGTAATGGTATAGGCTCCATAAATGATTGTTTACTTCGTGATAAAGACGGTCAAACTCCTCATAATCGGCATATCGATTAAGACCGTACGTATCGAAAATATGGCGCAATGATATGAGAGAATTGCGCGAGAACCACCAGATGGTATCATCGAGATCAACGAATACGGTTTTAATATTTCTCATTTTCATGGCGTGCTACGCGTAGGTTAGTCGATTTTATCTATTCTCCACCAACGGTAATCTACACCGCTTGCAGCATCATCATACACGTCGATTTGTTCGTGACTTTTGATATATTTTACCACTCTGCATGTGGCGGGCAGCACCACCACTTCATAAGCTGTTTTTATCACAGCTTGACTCCATATTAGCGTGAGTACGGTGGACCATGGCAAGATTCCGCCGAAAGCTATGGGAAAGAATATTATGGAGTCAACACTCTCTCCGAACAGCGTTGACAATATGGCACGGGTTGAGAAGTGCCTGCCGTGGCTCATCACTTTCATGCGGCTCATCACATAGGCGTTAACCATCGATCCACATATGAAAGCCAAAAAACTGGCAAGTAATATGCGTGGAGTATTGCCGAATACAGTTTCCATGGCTTGTTGACCGTCCCAAACAGGATCGGGCGGCAATACGAGTGCAAGCTGTATGAGCAATACTACTATTAGATTCATCAAGAAACCAAGCCATATCACTAACCTTGCTCGTTGAAAACCATACACCTCCACGATGCAGTCGTTAATTATGTATGAAATGGGAAATACCACAAGCCCTGCTGTGGCCGAGAGAGGTCCTAATTGCACCACTTTGACCTCAAGCAGATTGGCCAATACAAGAAAGGTGCAAAACAGCACGGCAAGCAGTAGAAATGATACGGTGAATTTTTTATTCATCAGCAATCTTATTATAAAACCGGGTGTAAAGGTACAAAATAATTGTCGTTATAATGTGTGGCGTGCTGTGAAAGCCCGTTTGGAACAAAAGCCGTGGTAAGGGTTGCGAATGTAGAAGATCGCCCAATAGCTACATGAAATTTTTAGTATAAGTTTTTAGACGGGAATGTGTTGGTAATTAGAAAATTCTGCGTAAATTTGCACTCACGTTCCGGGTGAAGTGTGTCCGGAGCTTAGAATTAACCTAATTATTAACAATTTTAAATGAGCGAAGAATTAAAAAATTCTCCAATTGAAGATTTCGATTGGGAAGCCTACGAAAAAGGCGAAACTCAAGGAGAGAAATCACGCGAGGAATTGGTACACACCTACGACGAATCTCTCGGCACCATCAAGGACAAGGATGTAACAGAAGGTACCGTTATTGCGCTTAACAAGCGTGAAGTAGTGGTTAACATCGGTTACAAGTCAGATGGTATCATTCCTCTTAATGAATTCCGCTACAATCCCGATTTGAAAGTCGGTGACAAGGTAGAGGTATTCATCGAAAACCAAGAAGACAAGAAAGGTCAGCTTATCTTGTCGCATAAGAAGGCTCGTGCAGCCAAGAGTTGGGAGCGCGTCAACGAGGCTCTCGAAAACGATGAAATCATCAAAGGTTACATCAAGTGCCGCACTAAGGGTGGCATGATTGTCGATGTGTTCGGTATCGAGGCATTCTTGCCCGGCTCGCAAATCGATGTTAAGCCTATCCGCGATTATGACGTATTCGTTGGCAAAACGATGGAGTTCAAAGTCGTTAAGATTAATCAAGAATTTAAGAATGTTGTTGTTTCGCATAAGGCTCTTATCGAGGCCGAACTCGAACAACAGAAGAAAGATATTATTGCTAAGCTCGAAAAGGGTCAAGTGCTTGAAGGAACTGTCAAGAACATCACTTCTTACGGTGTATTCATCGACCTTGGCGGTGTTGACGGACTTATCCACATCACCGACCTTTCGTGGGGTCGCGTAAGCCATCCCGAGGAAATTGTCAGCCTCGACCAGAAGCTTAATGTAGTTATCCTCGACTTCGATGATGAGAAGAAGCGAATTGCCCTCGGTCTTAAGCAATTACAGCCGCATCCATGGGATGCTCTCAACCCTGACTTGACGGTTGGCGACAAAGTTACAGGCAAAGTTGTGGTTATGGCCGATTATGGCGCATTTGTAGAAATTGCCCCGGGTGTTGAAGGCCTTATCCACGTAAGTGAAATGTCGTGGTCGCAACATTTGCGTTCGGCACAAGACTTCTTGAAAGTCGGTGATGAGGTAGAGGCTGTGATTTTGACTCTCGACCGCGCTGAACGCAAGATGTCGCTTGGTATCAAGCAACTTAAACCCGATCCATGGGAAAACATCGAGTCCAATTATCCTGTTGGCTCGAAGCATACTGCCAAAGTTCGCAACTTCACCAACTTCGGCGTATTTGTGGAACTTGAAGAAGGTGTCGATGGTCTTATCCATATCTCCGACCTTTCGTGGACCAAGAAAATCAAACATCCGTCGGAATTCACTCAAATCGGTGCCGACATCGATGTTCAAGTACTTGAAATCGATAAGGAAAATCGTCGCTTGAGTCTCGGTCACAAGCAACTTGAGGAAAATCCGTGGGATGTATTTGAAACCATTTTCACCGTTGGCAGCATTCATGAAGGTACTATCGTTGAATTGCTCGAAAAGGGTGCTGTGGTAGCTTTGCCTTACGGTGTAGAGGGCTTTGCAACTCCTAAGCATCTCGTTAAGCAGGATGGCACACAAGCCAAGCAAGATGAAAAACTCGACTTTAAAGTGATAGAGTTTAACAAAGATGCAAAGAGAATAATTCTCTCGCACAGCCGCATATTTGAAGATGAAGCAAAGGCTGAGGCCAAGAAAGCCAAAAAGGCAGCAAAGGCTGAAGAATCAGCTTCTTCAACTCCGGCTATCGAGAAGACTACTCTCGGTGACATTCAAGAACTTGCAGCTTTGAAGGAAAAACTTTCGAAGAAGTAAAAGAAGCCTTTCGGCTTTGATTATACAGGGTGGTATGCAACTCTCTTGTAGAGTTTGCATACCACTTTTTTATATAACCGAATATACATGAGAAACTGAATTTTTCCCGCTCTAAAAGTTATCGTTCAATTTAAATCATAATGTTGTTTATTCTTTGATCCTGCCGCCTTATTTATCGCTGGTTCGAGGTTTTCTTGATAACTCTACTGAGTTCTTTCCAAAACCGTTGAGTACGTAATTATTTTGAATGTTGTAACTTATAAATAATTATTTTCACAAAAATCATGGAGTAAGCAATGTAACTTCAAGATTTTGGAGTATATTTGTGGCGGTGTGGCATGGAGCCATGCCGTGACATTGTGGATAAAATAGCGTTTTTGCTATTGTTCTTGGTTCAGAAAACTGGCACTTTTCAACACTACAAGACAATAGGCACGAAACGCCTGCGCTATAGCGTGGGTTGTGCTTATATGTAGTGTGGGTATGCCAGTACCTCTGAGCCGTATAGCCAGCCTGCGCTCTCTTTTTGTGGTTATGCGTGAGGTTGAAAAATGGATTGAACTAACTTTATGTATAACTAAAAAAACATTATTATGGGATATATAATTCTTTTTTTAATCGTTATTGGTACCATTATTGGTGTCATTGGGGAGATTAATTCTACCATTAAACAGAGAAATTTGGGATCAGTAGAAAAACAGTGGGGATAAATTTGTAAGATGAAAGAGTAGTTTTTTA
>CAYNBZ010000083.1:0-3947 GCA_964395975.1 uncultured Muribaculaceae bacterium
TCAATGACGGACAACTGACATTGTTTTGACTTTATATCGAACTCACGTTAATATAATATAATATAATTACTAAAACACCTTTCGAAAAGTTAAGAAAACACTAGCAGAAGTATTTAGGGATATTCAGTAAATAGAATAAAATCAGCCAACTAATTCATGCACAAAGTGTTGCGAATTAGTTGGCTAATTTTGTATCTTTAGGTAGGGATATTCAGTAAATGTCCCGAAGGAGGCTGTTGGTATTTTTTGCACAACTTGTGTGCATTGCTCTATCTATTTAACCATCACCTTGTATGCAACACCGTCGATTACGACAATATAAACACCTTCCGTGCACGCAACAGGACTTGTTCCAACGCCAACAAGCGCACCGCCAATGGAATAAATTCTAACATTTTCTGCATCACCGACAACAGATATTTCATCGCCGATAACCACCGGATAAGCTGCTTGGGAAACAACAACCTCGGTTACACCAGTGCTCCCACCCGGATTTTCAAGCAAAATAGTGCCGGCTCCAATACTCGTGAGCTGGATAGTCAGGTCATACTTGCCCGAAGTGATTTCGAAACTGTTGCCATCGCCCATCATGTCAATATCGGCTACTTCTCCTGCGCTTAAATAAGCACTGCTTACAGGATTATAGCGATAAGCATTGAAAGTAGTCCAATCTTCTTCTTCGGTAACAGTGGCACCAAGACCAAACCATCCCTCACCACTATCTTCACTTGTTACAGTGATTGTAGCCTTGTATATACCAGAACCTTCCTCGGTTTCGGTCACTTCTAAACCAGTTGTAGTAACCCAACCGGAAGCATTATCTATGTCACCGATCAAATAAATTTTTTCGGGGAAGCTATATGTGATATAACTTTTGGGACTAAATGTGACAGTCTTTTCTTTTAAGTTGAAAGTTACATAATAAGTGCCACCTGCCAATCCAAACGAATATGTCGATGAGTATGATAAGGTGACTTCGCTATCGGGAGCAACGACACGGTTATAGGTGCTTGCACCATACCGACTGGCGTTAAATGTATTCCAATCATCAGAGGTTGAACCAAGTACTGGACCAAAACCTACATAACCAAGGCTACTGATTCCACTACCTTCACCGCCAACGATGGTGCACTCAGCCGTAAATATGCCATCACCATTCCATGACATTTCAACACCGGAACTTGGATCCCAAGCCGCAATGTTATCAATGTCACCGATTATATACATTGCAGCATCATACACTTCCACGGTAGAATTTACCAAGTCGGCAATAATTCTATACGTGCCTGGCTCTACGCTGAAGTTCACTTCTGACAGATAATTCAATGTGGCACTTGCATCGGCACTCCTGCCAATCCAATATGTTGTTCCTTCATCTACGCCACCTGCTCCAAAATAAACAAAGCTGCCGCCATCCCAATCCGTGTTTTCACTAACTGTAAATCTGAACTCACCACGGGTCGTATCACTCGAGGACGTGTCATCAGCTTCGATAGTCACT
This sequence comes from uncultured Muribaculaceae bacterium, assembly GCA_964395975.1. Taxonomy (GTDB): domain Bacteria; phylum Bacteroidota; class Bacteroidia; order Bacteroidales; family Muribaculaceae; genus Avimuribaculum. The sequence goes on from CAYNBZ010000083.1 coordinate 1,502, forward strand.
ACAGTTTCGTACACTCTTGAACCATTGTACGTTTCGGTCATTTTAACGCCCGATGCAATCCAGTCACTATTGTAATACTTCCGAGGATATACAGTGGCAGACTTGAGCCAGAGGTGGAAGTAGCCGTAACCGTTGCTTCATTCGTATCAACAACAATACTGTACTCTCCTGCCGCAAGGGCAAAACTGTTGTCATAACCGATATCACTCCATTTAACAAGCTTTGCCGGCACACCATTTAACAAAGGATAGCTATTCCATTCGCCGCCATAACGGTAGTTTGAGTTGAATGCATCCCAATCTTCGGATGCCATCAACTGGGTGGCAAATAAGAAATAACCAACACCACCAGAACTTTCGGTAACGGTAACAGTTGCTTCATACACACCCGAATCTTCTTCAGTTTCAGTCATTTTATATCCAGAGGTTACAGACCACGAATACCCATCCAAATCACCGATAATGTACATCGACTCCTCAGCGGCAATAGTAGAAGTAGCCATTATGGTTGACTCGTTCGCATCAACAACAATGGTGTATTCTCCGACCGCAAGGACGAAACTATTGTCATAATTGAGCTCACTCCATTTAACAAGCTTTGCCGACACACCGCTTGTCAAAGTATAGCCATTCCATTCGCCGCCATAACGGTAGTTTGAGTTGAATGTGTCCCAATCATTATTATCTTCCATCAATTGGGAAGCAATTGCGAAATAACCAATACCACCCGAACTTTCGGCAATGGTAACAGTTGCTTCATACACACCCGTATCTTCTCCAGTTTCGGTCATTTGTGCTCCCGAAGTCAGATTCCATGATGAATACCCATCCAAATCACCGATAATGTAATAATCGGCTTTAACATGCTGAGAAAGCCCCAGCAAAAGCATACAAGCAAATAAGGTAATAGTTTTTTTCATCGTTTTAAATTTAAGTAAGAATAAGTGTTAATTAATTCTTCGTTATGGTTATGGTTTTAGTTATAGGTTTAAGTACGCTCAGATCAGTTAGCTTAACCATCATGCTACACACACCATGTAAAGCTACGGTTAGGTCAAGATACTCATAACAAATCGTCCAAATATACGAAAGATCTTCTCCATTATTTTTAACAATTTATTATTTTTGGTTAAGAACATCAAAAGGCAAACCATGTGTTTTAATACCGATTGCCAACATCGTTTATTAAAATGGTCTGAATCTACATCAAATATATGCCGTGCATAGCACACTCGGCAATCTGCTCTTCAGGCCATATACCGGCCTGCACCTCGCCGATGTGAGCCTTCTGCAACAAGAACATGCACAGACGGCTTTGCCCGATGCCTCCACCTATCGAGTTTGGCAATTCGCCAGCAATGAGTGACTTGTGGAATGGCAGCGAACAGCGTTCAAGGCAGTTGCACATCTCAAGTTGGCGGACAAGCGAATCAGCACTCACGCGCACCCCCATCGACGACAATTCAAATGGCACCGACAATATGCCGTCCCACAAGATTATGTCGCCGTTAAGGCCGCGATAGCCATCATCGTTTTCCGTACTCCAATCATCATAGTCGGGAGCACGCCCGTCGTGCTTCTCGCCATTGCTCAACTCGCCGCCAATACCCATCACGAATATTGCGCCATACCGTTGCGCCGCTGCCGCCTCACGCTCTTTAGGGGTCATGGACGGATACATTTGCAACAATTCTTCGGAGTGCAGGAAAACTATGTTTTCGGGCAGCCGTGGCGTAATGTGCGGGAATTTTTCATAAATCATCCACTCGGTTTCTTTCACAGCTCGGTATATTTTCCCGACAGTTTGTTTCAAGTAATTTAGATTGCGGTTTTCATCGGTAATGGCCTGCTCCCAGTCCCACTGATCGACATAAAGCGAATGCAAGTTGTCAAGTTCTTCCGAAGTGCGGATGGCATTCATATCGGTATAAAGACCATAACCCGGGGCGATATCGTAGGCACCAAGCTTCATCCGCTTCCACTTTGCGAGCGAATGCACCACTTCTGCTTTCATGCCGCCCATACATGCGATGTTGAAAGCCACCGGCGGCTCCACACCGTTAAGGTCATCGTTTATGCCCGTCCCTGAAAGCACAAACAACGGGGCTGTCACACGCCGCAGGTTAAGTGCACGTGCCAACTGCGTCTGAAAGCAATCTTTTATCAACTTAATAGCCACCTCGGTGGTTTCTGCCAGCAATTTCTGTTTATATTTTCGGGGGATTATAAGTGCCATATTTTTAGGTTTTGGTAAGCAAAGATAATGCAAGCGGGCGCAAAATAAAACGAATCCACCTAATTTTTTCATACACAAGGCAAGTTTTGCTCCAAATGCAATTTTTTTACAGAAAAGAACATATTTGCCGGCTGCAATGCCATGATAGGCAAAAGAACCTCCTGACTTCGTCACTCCAAAAATCACAATTTATTAAATAGCTAATACTTAA
>CAYNBZ010000084.1:0-3790 GCA_964395975.1 uncultured Muribaculaceae bacterium
ATCTGGCCTGGCAGTACTATACTGGCCAGCATGTTCAAATAATCGTTTTCCATACAGCAAAGTAAAAAACTACTCTCTCATCTTACAAATTTATCCCCACTAGTTTTCTACTGAGCCGATATTATGGAATGCTGTCATGAATTGTGGTTGACATCATTATGTTGGATTACTGGAATGCTTGGAATGGTAAAGTCAAATTTTTTATTAAAAAAATATAGGTCGCGATTAACACGACCTATAGAGTATGTAGCCCATAGCGGAATCGAACCGCTCTTTCAAGAATGAAAATCTTGCGTCCTAACCGATAGACGAATGGGCCCTATTTTTATAATTCCGTCTTTATCCCTTGACCATTATACTGATAATGGTTGGATTAATTAGCATGTTCCTCATCGATGCTCACTCCCCGTAGCATTAAGCAACAGCGGCTGCAGCGAGTTTGTTGACGTGATGTTGCAGTTTCGACTTCAGATTGGCAGCTTTGTTTTTAGAAATGATTTTTTTGCAAGCAAGCTTGTCTAACATAGATGAAAGCTTTATGAATGCAGCTGCTGCTTCGTCTTTGTCGCTCATTGCACGCAAACGACGTACGGCTTTACGAGATGTCTTCGCATAGTAGCGGTTGCGAAGGTTTCTCTTTGTCGTCTGACGGATTCTTTTAAGTGCTGATTTATGATTTGCCATTTTAAACTTTGTTATTCTTTAAGTTTTATTTATTGTAGCCCATAGCGGAATCGAACCGCTCTTTCAAGAATGAAAATCTTGCGTCCTAACCGATAGACGAATGGGCCGTTAAACAGAGTTTATCGCTAAAAGCGAGTGCAAATATAGGTACTTTTCTCCAACTGTCAAAATTTTTAGGCATTTGGGTCGCATTTTTTTAGAAATTTATCTTATTTCGCCATAAAGTGCTTAACTTAGTGCGAAAATACAGGATTACGAATATATAATTATGTATGAAAAGACACGAGGAGTGGTGTTGCATGTCATTCGATATAATGACAAACATTCTATTGCGCAAGTTTATACAGACATGCGAGGGAGAATGGCTTTGTTGCTGCCGCAGGGGGCAACACGTGCCGCTCGTATGCGCAATGCAATGTTCATGCCCTTGTCAGTATTGGAGTTTGAGGCTTGTGTCGTGCCTGGTCGTGAAATTGTGTCGTTTAAGGATTGTCGTTACGTGATGTCGCCAAGTGGAATCTATGCAAGTCCGGAAAAGAGTGCTGTTGCAATGTTTATGTGTGAACTGCTTGGTCGTTCCATACAAGAGAGTGAGCGCAATGAGCCACTGTTTAATTTTATAACAGCATCGGTGCAGTTGCTTGATTCTATTGAGCGAGGCGTAGCCAATTTTCATATCTGCTTTTTATACCATCTTGGGGCATTCATTGGAATTCAGCCAGATACAGCTACTTATCATGAGGGTTATTGGTTTGACATGATAAATGGCGTTTTTTCATCGTCGCATCCTATGCATACGAATGTTCTTGCTCCGAGGGCGGCTGCAGTGATAATGTTGTTGTCACGTATGACGTTTGCCAATTTGCATCATTTTCGTTTTAATAGGGAGCAACGCAATGAAATCCTTGATATTGCCATATCTTATTACAAGTTGCACAATTCCACAATTGGAGCGATGAAATCACCCGACATTTTGCGTCAACTCTTTAATTGATGGTGTTGCATAAAGCCAATCAATTATTCCATTGAGAAGAAGTATGCGTATTCGCCATTACCCGGGATGATTCGGAATGGTTCTCCTGAACGGTATCCCAAGATCCATAGTATCTCTCCATCAGCTTCGAGTAACCATGTCAGTTGTTTTTCGGCATTTGGCAACTTAAGGTCGGAGAACAGATCGCTCACAAGGCGGCTTTGTCCATGCATTCCGAAAGGCTTGAATCTGTCTCCTTTTTGCCAATGCCTTATAATTAAATTGGTGCAGTGTGCCAATTTCTCATTGAAGCATACACGGCGACGACCGTCGCACATTGTAGGGTGGAAGTCGGTAGCACGTAGCTTTTTTATCGTTAGTTTTATGGGGGAATCGATACCTGTGCCATCAATGTCAATAGCAATTTGTTGCGGTATTTTGGCTTTTGCCACGATTATGCGATTTCGGTCAATTGTCGCCTTGTATTCTCCTGAGATAAAGTTTTTGCCGACAGAGTTTCGGTGGTAAGCATCTATCATTTCTGAGGCCTGTGTCGAGTTAAACCCAAATTTCCTGATAGCCTCGAATAGCAGAGCTTCGGCTCCACGGTTGTCGTTTATTGATTTTATGTCTATAGCAGTGTATGCAGCTGTTTCTGTCGTTACTTCATCAAGCCGTTTCGCCAACAATGTTTCGTACAATTCATTACATGAGAAAATGTTGTTGAGTGAACGGTTGAGTCCTGTTTCGGCTGAGGGAAATTGCTCTTTTAGTATTGGCAGAATGATATTGCGTAAGCGATTGCGTTTCACATCGTTTCTGGCATTGGTGCTGTCGATTATGAAAGCCTGGTTTTCTGATTGTAGGAAGTTCTCGATTTCTTGACGGGAAACACATAGCAACGGTCTGATTATATAGCCGTTTATGGGTCTGATGCCGGCAACTCCGGCAATGCCGGTTCCTCGTAACAGATTAAGCATCATGGTTTCGATATTGTCATTGCGGTGGTGTGCTACGGCTATGCAGTTGCAATGTTCATGTTGTCTGACGTTTTCAAACCATTCATAGCGTAGGTTTCGACAGGCCATTTCGACTGATGTGCCATCGGTATCCATTTGAGATTGGACATCGAAGTCTCGAACTTCCAGCTTCACGTTGCGTTGGTTACATAGTTGACGGACAAATTGCTCGTCGCGCATCGATTCATCGCCGCGTAGGTGGAAATTGCAATGTGCGGCGATGCAGTGATAGCCAAGATATTGCAATATAGTCAATAAAGCCACTGAGTCGGCTCCGCCACTTAATGCTACAAGTATTTTGTCATCTGGCTTAAGCATGTTGTGCCGGCCGATGTAATTTTTGATTTGTGAAATGAATGCTGTTTCCATAATTTGGGGGTCGAATTAACCTTATTTGCAAACTTACGAAAAAATATCAAGTTGGTCAAAAGAGGGTAAAGGCATTATCTGTATGAAACACCAGTAATGGCGTAATATCTCGACTGGTTTATTTAATGAGGAAATTATCGGTATGGAGTCGGAAGTCGGTGTGTGGAGCGAATATTAAGTGGGATGCCGTTTTATAATAAGACTGGGAAATATGTCCAATATCGTTAATTGATTAATTAACTGCTAATTGTGCGGACGGCTGTTGTCATGTGTAAAAATTATGTGTCAGAAAATCATGTTTTTATCTGGAAAAAACGTAAATTTGCAACAACTTTATAATCAAAATTTCATTTTTTGAAGAAGTAGAATTAAATTAGTTAAGGTTATGAACGTAGAGATCATTGGGAATTGGGCTGGTCTTGTGTGGACTGCTCTTAACGGGCAAGGTCAGCTTGGCGTTAAGGGGTTGAAAAAAGCTACCAAGCTCAAGGAGAAAGAGCTTTATGCAGCAATTGGTTGGCTTGCTCGAGAAGGCAAGGTCAGCGTTGAAGCAGCCGAAGCCGATGTAATGGTAACATTGGTTTAATCGCATCCTAAATGTCCTCCTGTTCAAGGGGGATTATTATTTTAATAGTGTGCCATAATGCAAATTCATCTGAACTTGCATTATGGCACATTTGGTGTTCATGAGGTCTTTAACCCAAATCGGTCATTAGAAACTGGTTTTGTATTATTTCTAATGGCA
>CAYNBZ010000085.1:0-3639 GCA_964395975.1 uncultured Muribaculaceae bacterium
GCAAAGGTAATGCCTTTTTTCCCCTCATTCCAAATTTTTCCCAAACTTTTTTTCAAAAAAAATTTCAACTTTTCATTCAAAATATACATAATACACTAAAATACAATATATTACACAACCAAAGAAAAATTTATTTTTTTCGTCTCAAAACAACACAAAACCCCATGTTCTGACAGATAAAGCACTATTTCACCCTCCTTAGAAAACAAAAAGTACCGAAATGCACACCACCGGCATCTCGGCTCTTTAATACATTTTCAGTCCGTACAAATCCGTTTTAATTAATAACAAAATACTTCCAAAGCAGACTATCAAGCTCACATGGATAATGAACATTCAGCACATTTCCATCTATGTCATACCCGACCACTGCAACAAGAGTATAAGCATTATACTTACCGCTGTCGTTGACAGTGCCAAGTGCATAACCCACACTGCCATTATAATAACCCATGGTGCGATCGGTTGAAAGATAGCTGTTTTTGATAATTGTCTGATTATAGGCACACGGTATGTATTTCGTCACACGCTTGAAATTAAGCAAATAAGTTTCGCCTGCCACAAGCCCGAAACGTTCACACCAAAAACCTAAACTCACTTGCCGCCAAATATCATTAAGCAAATATGGCTCCGAATCATATCCGCTTACCGTGTCACTCACCATTACCACCTCAGAAGCCCTGCTTGTCACACTGCGCACATCTTCGCCCGTTGACAGATTCAACTTGCAAAGCATATCGGTAAAGTCGCTTTCATTATTATACTGCGTCACCACAGACGACACATATATAGACCTGCCGTCGGCTCCACGCATTTCATAATAAGCAGGATCATCGTCATTGCTACATGCAGTTGCCATGACAGCAACTACGACAAACAGAAATAAAAACCTAAATTGTTTCATGTTTACTTACACTACTCTTCTAAAACCGTGCCACAACATCATCGGCAACATGCAAAAGCGTATATAACAACACGATGACCGGCAGATTTATCAGTACAAATATAAACAAAGACACATACACACGCAAACAAAAAACATTTTTTCTGTTTGCTTCACATCAAGCTACAAGCAGGAGATGGCAAAATGGTCATTGCAATTTCAATGCCTGAGCCAAGCCAAGGTAAGACACCGTGAAACCGAAATAATATCCTTTAACCGCCGGATTCTCCTTATTGTACACCGCATGAGCCACATAAGGCGTGATGCGCAGCACAGAGGACAACTGTTCGCGGCGTCCAAACCAAAATTCATCATTGCTGACAACCGTTGCAAATTTGATGTCGAAGTCGATACCTGCCATCCAATTCAAATTTTTGAATTTTTGTGTTTCAGTGTAATCGATACTACTTTCATATCCGCCGGTTTCGCTGTTTTGTGTATATTCGAGATGTGTAGCGGTCCACTTATATTTGCCCCAAAAGAGCCCGAAATGAGGTGTCATGGCAAATCGTTCGGTCTTGACGACGGCATATCCGAGCGACACAGTAAAATCAAGAAACGAAGCATTATTGTCAAGCACATCAAACTCCGGTCGATTAATGTCTTCATCGACATACTTATTAAACACGTTGCGGTTGGACAGTCCAGGCTGCCCATACGACACCGTGCCCTGCAATTGCAGCCTACGGTAGATACCTACCAATCCGGCATTAAACGTGAAATTGCCATTAAACGTGTCGTTAATACCGTCGAGCGGGAAAATACCACCAAGCCCAATCGACACTCCATAGCCGAATTTGCTTGGCACCGTGTGCGGGAATTCTGACACGGAATATTGTTCAAGATTCTTATGCGTAAAATACATCCATTCGACCACCTTGCGCTCATCGGCACCCGCATCGGTTTCCTTTTCGATGCTCTGCAACTGCTCGCGATAAAGCGCACGGTAATAGGCAAGACGCTCCTGCACATACTCATCAGAAGCATCAAGTCCGATATCGTTTTGCAACAGTCGGCGCACCATCTCAAGCGCATCAAATTGCAATTGATAATATTGCAACTGCTGTGGCTCCACGATAGCCGAGTCAGCAACATACGACTCAAACACACTCATATAGGCATACGCAAAATATTCGCGCCCATGTCCGAGATTCTCTTTTCTTACGTCGAGAATACATTCAAAATGCGACATCGGAGCATCAACCGTCTGCGGACGAACACCTTTAAAATCAGCCCACGTTATGTCGCCTTCATTCCACATCTTTACTTCCATACCCTTCCAGTCGGTAGCCTGCAACAACAACGGAAGCAAAACTGATAACAATAACAGTGTTTTCTTCATAATATTAATTTCCCATTAGTAACATTAATACAATCCTGACTGCTGTATAACCCACACGTACATTACATGCTTTCAAGAATGCGTTTCAGCACCACTTGCGCCGAAATCTCGCGATTTGCGGCCTCGGGTATCACTATCGACCGTTCGCTTTCAATCACGTCATCGCTCACTATCATATTGCGGCGCACCGGCAAGCAATGCATGAAATAAGCATTGTTGGTCAGAGCCATCTTATCGGTGGTGATGGTCCAGTTGCGGTCGGTCGACAACACCTTACCGTAATTCGGATCCTCGAATGCCGACCAGTTCTTGGCATACACAAAATCGGCACCGACAAGAGCTTTGTCTTGGTCATATTCAATGGCAGCACCGCCCGTGAACTCGTCCGACAGCTCATACCCATGCGGATGAGTTATCACAAAGTCATAACCGGCAGCATTCATCCATTGTGCAAAAGAGTTTGGCACTGCCTGCGGCAAAGCCTTGGGATGCGGAGCCCACGTCAACACCACTTTCGGACGTGCCTTAGTCTTATACTCCTCGATGGTGATGAGGTCGGCAAAACTTTGCAGCGGATGCACAGTTGCCGTTTCCATTGCAAAAACGGGACGACCCGAATATTGCACAAATTGATTGAAAATCTTCTCCTCATAGTCATCACGTTTGTTTTCGAACCGTGCAAACGACCGCACGCCTATCACATCGCAATAGCAGCCCATCACCGGTATGGCTTCAAGCAGATGCTCGGGTTTGTCACCGTCCATTATTACGCCTCGCTCGGTTTCGAGCTTCCATGCACCTTGATTGACATCAAGCACAATCACGTTCATGCCAAGATTCATAGCCGCCTTTTGAGTGCTAAGGCGCGTGCGCAACGATGAATTAAAGAAAATCATAAGCAACGTGCGATCCTTGCCGAGGTGCTTGTAGCCAAAGCGATTGGCTTTCACTTCGAGTGCTTCTTGCACGGCCTTGTGCAAATCGCCAATATCTGTAACTGATTTAAAATATCTCATGCAATTTCTATCATTAATGTCCTAATTGAAGTGCAAGTTAATAATTTTTTCAGTGCGTGTCAAACAAAAATCAATGTAATACCATGAATATTCTGTTTTTGACCGTTTTTTTGACACATCGCAAATAAAAATATCTCTATCTTTGCCAACGTTTCAGAAAAAATGTGTATCTTTGCACTGCTAAAAAGTTACGGGGTGTAGCACAGTTGGTTAGCGCGCCACGTTCGGGACGTGGAGGCCGGAAGTTCGAGTCTTCTCACCCCGACTAAAAGCAGAAAGCAAGGGAAGCCGACCCAAAAGAGATTTTGAAGTCGGCTTCTTGCAGTTTCTAAACAAAA
>CAYNBZ010000086.1:0-3516 GCA_964395975.1 uncultured Muribaculaceae bacterium
TATAAAATAAAAAATACGAGACTTATACTTGAATCCCGTATTTCCATTTACACAAAATATTTTATAGTGCCTTTAAGTTGCAACCGAATATCTTTTGTTTAGAAACAGCAAGAAGCCAACTTCAAAATCTCTTTTGAGGCGGCCTCTTGTTCGTTATGTAACTTCTTTATAGAGTGCCCTGCTTTAGCCGTTCCACATAGACATCGATGCGACGTAATTCAGCAGGAATGTCAATGCGTTGCGGACAATGGGGTGAACATTGGTTGCATCCGATGCAGTGGTTTGCCTGACGCAATTTGGGTACACTGCGGTCGTACCCTATTAAATATATGCGCCGAGCTTCACGATAGTGCTGATCTTGTGAACTTGCGGGAATGTTCCCTTCGTTCAAGCATTTATTATAGTGTAACAATATGGCCGGAATGTCGATTCCATAAGGACAAGGCATACAATACTTGCAGTCATTGCAAGGAATAGTCGGATATTGCATCATCAACATGGCAGTATCTTGCAAAAAATTGTATTCGTCATCATTTAACGGTTGTAATGGCGAGTAGGTGCGCAAATTGTCTTGCAAATGTTCCATACGGGTCATACCACTAAGCACTGTTAATACGTTGGAATATGAACCCGCAAAACGGAACGCCCATGATGCAATGCTTGATTCTGGATCCTTTTGCTTCAAGCGTGTCATGATATTATCGGGCACGTTCGATAATCGTCCCCCAAGCAATGGCTCCATTATGATAGCTTGAATGTCATGTTTCACCAATTCATCATATAGATATTCGGCATCGACGTTTCGTTCGTTTATCTCCTTGGCATGTTTCCAATCAATATAGTTCATTTGTATCTGCACAAAATCCCATTTATACTTGTCGTTTTGTGCAAGCAGTGTGTCAAACACCTCCACATCTCCATGATATGAAAAACCAAGATTACGTATGCGTCCTGCTTTGCGTTCTTCAAGCAGAAAGTCGAGAACACCGTTTTTGAGATATCGATCGGAAAACTCTTCCATACCACCATTTCCAACGCTATGAAGAAGCATATAGTCGATGTAGTCTACTTGCAAAGCTTTCAACGAATTGTGATATATTTCTATAGATTTTTCACGAGTCCACGTCGAACGAGCAAAGTTTGACAATTTTGTAGCAACGAAATATTTTTCACGAGGATGTCGGTTCAAGGCAATTCCTGTAGATTCTTCCGATTTCCCTTGACAATATGCCGGCGATGTGTCGAAGTAGTTTACCCCATGCTCCATAGCGTAATCCACCATCTGGTTTACCATTTCTTGGTCTATTCCTCCATTTCCACCTTCACGTGCACTACGTCCATCAACCGATGGCAATCGCATCATTCCAAATCCGAGAAGTGACACACGGTCGCCTGTATGCCGATTTGTGCGATATGTCATTTCCCCTTTTTGAATGGCGGTAGACAGCGTACTACTTGTGTTGTTACCTTTGTTGTTACAACCTATAAGGCTTGCTGTTGCAATGGTGGTGCCAACAGCTCCTGCCACTTTAAGAAAACTGCGGCGCGATATTGTTTTATTATTATTTTCTTCCATAGCTATTCTGATTAAAATTCATGATGCACTTCGTGACCTTCCACATATATTGCGCTGAATGGACGTGCCGGACACAAGTTTTCACAAGCACCGCAACCAATACAACGTTCCTCGTTGACAACCGGTATCTTCACTGATTCCGGATTGTCGGCTTTCGACGGAACCATCAATATGGCACCGACAGGGCAATGACGTGCGCAATTGCCACATTCAACACCATCGGTGAGCGGAACGCAATTCTTCTTGATCCACACGGCATGACCAATATGTATTGCCGATTTTTCGGCAACAGTTATCGATCGTATAGCCCCTGTTGGGCATACTTGCGAACATTTGTTGCACTCGGGGCGACAATAGCCACGCTCATACGACATTTCGGGTTGCATGAGGTGCATAAGATCGGTTGATGGACGTAATACACCATTTGGACAAACTGAAACACACAATTGGCAAGCCGTACAATGCTGTGCAAAATTGCGGATGCTCAAAGCACCAGGTGGTTCGATGTGGGTTGCACGTTCTGGAGCTTTTTTGTCTTCAATTACGGCAAGTCCACCATCCACTGTTTTTTCTTGAGCTTTTAATGCTGTAGCAGTTGCTGTGGCTATGGCAGTTACGATAAATGAGCGACGAGCCGTGTCGGTCTCTTTTCCTTCTTTTCCTGCTAATTGGCTTATAGGTTTTCTTACGGTGCCATAGCTTATTGCACCATGCCTACACGAATTAATGCAGTTCATACAATCGACACAACGGCTATAATCTATGACATGTTTTTTATAATCTATGCACGACGCTTTGCATTGACGGGTACAAAGACTGCAATTTTTGCATTTTGATTCATCTATGTGAATTTTCAGCAAAGAATATTTCGACAAGAACCCAAGTACAGACCCTACAGGACAAATGGTATTGCAATATGTGCGGCCATTACGCCATGCAAGAATTACAAGCACAATGAAAGTTATGACAGATACAATAAATGTAGGCAAACTTTTAATCCATACATCAGTGCGGTAGAAGGCATAACTATCGGCTCGTTCGGCAAAGTATGCAAACAGATTGTTTATCCATCCATAAATGGGTGCAAACAGATTGTTGACAATACGGCCATAGGAGCTATATGGTGCGAGTATGGCGACAAATGCCCCTATACCTGCAATCATGGCTATAATGAATAGTGCTAATATGCCATACCGTAACCAATTTTTTGCCTGTGAATAATTAAAACGATAGCGTTTTTTCTTGCGACGAGAATTAATCCAAGAAACCACATCCTGCAGAACACCAAGTGGACATATTACAGAACAGTATATGCGACCGAAAATCAGAGTAAGGGCTATAAGACCAATAATTACACCAACGTTCAGCGCAAGAACTGCCGGCAGGAATTGGATTTTTGCCATCCAACCTAACCAACAGTGCACTGTTCCTGTAAAATCAAGGAAAAGCAAGGTGATGGCCACAAAAAAGAGAATAGCAAGCGTCAACCTAAATTTCTTTAACATAGTAGTTGTTTTTTGATTATGTACAATTTGTCCATTGTTGCAAAATTAGCAACATGAATCGAAATATCATTACATATATTACAGATTTATTTACCACTATCCACGACGGCAGCATTTACCATATGGCTTTCTTCTCATCGTCTTTGCCTTGCTAATAGGAATTTTTTTATTGATCCTGTGCAATTTGTTATCATCAATTGGCAATTTGAATCTTCATGGTAAGCATATGCTTTGGGTCCTGTACAAATATACACATAGTTTGTGTTTCTTTCATTGCAACAGCAAAACAACAAAGAAGCTATAAAAATAGAAATATGACTCTCAAATGCTGATATAAATTCTTCATTTTGGAAAATTCCATTTGAATGTTCGGATAACATTAAATAACGTAAGTTCGACGAATTGTAAATGCTTAAGAAATTGGTGATTAGCGAA
>CAYNBZ010000087.1:0-3406 GCA_964395975.1 uncultured Muribaculaceae bacterium
ACACGCCGGTTGACATCACCCCCGACGGCAAGCGCATGATAGGCTTTGCGTATGATGCTGACGATGCAACCCAGACAATATCCATTGTTACCTACGTGATTGACTTCGACGGCGATGGTGACGGTAGTGACGACGACGGCTCAGCCGGCATAAGCGGTGTGACTGTCGACGGTGACGACACCGAGGTAGCGCGCTACACGCTCGACGGCATTCGCATAAGCTCACCTGTGAAGGGTGTCAACATAGTGAAGAAGGCCGATGGTAGCACCGTCAAGGTGGTGGTGAAGTAACTCTCCACCGACACACGCAAGGCATCTACTGCCTGGGGCGTGCCCGACACTGAAAGAGGGTGACCCGTTCGTCGTTATTGACTTTTGGGTCACCCTCTTTTTCTGAATATGATGAAATCTTCGTTGTTAACGACCGCTGTACTTTACCATACTTTTGACTTTCTCATTGAAATTATGACATGACAGCAAGTTTTCTAGTGTAAGATGCATACGGTATCTCCAATAGTGATGGGATATTGCCGGAATATTGATTTGTTCTTCTTTTGGATTTTCACGACGTATATCTCCATCAATCGACAGCCAGTCTTGCAGTGGCAGTATGGTGAGCATGGATGGCGAATTCAAGTGCATGGCTAAGATACGTTCACACACCCACGGTTCGGCATAATATGGGGCATCACCCCATTCGTGGAGCATATTGTTAAAGAAGCATTGTGTCTTTTTGCGATTTTCTTCCCACCATGCTCTTATACCAGGCATGTCGTGAGTTGATGTAGTGCATACTGCAGTGTAAGGATATGACATCGGGTCGCCAAATTCCATTTTTGGATCTTTGGGCATACGTTGAATTTCGAGTGATAAAATTTGTAGCTGATTCATTACTGCCGGTACGCAGTCGGGAATCATGCCGAGGTCTTCACCGCACACAAGCATATCGGTCGCGTTGAGCAGGGGAGGTAATTTCCACATGGCTTTGCCATACCAGAAATCATTGTGACGATGGTAGAAGAAGTCGTTGTATAAGCGGTTGAAACACCAACGTTCGTAGTCGTTTAATGAGCGGTATATATAGGTGAATTGAGCCGAAATGCGAGGATGATATTTCCCTTTCTGCTCCGCATCCTCAATGAATAAAACATCATCGATGAGACCAAGAAGGGCTTCTTTCAGTTTCTCGTTCTTTTCGGTTTGTTCTAGCCCTTTAAAATATTCTATAACCTTGGCTTGCGTATCGAAATCTTCTTTAAGTCCATATCTGCCCGGGGCACGGTTATACAGGAAGCGAGTTTTGGCTTCTTCGGTGTACTCACCGAAGAAGTCTTGCAGGAAGTAATCCATTATGTAAGGATTTGTTTGCAAGTCCTTGTCGAGCCAGAAATCATACAAATAGCGCATTTCGTCTTCAGTATATGGCATGGCAGGATAGAAAGTTCCAAGCAATCCGTGAACTGCATTCATCGGGATCTGCCAAATACGGAAGAAACCAAGTATATGATCGATGCGGTATGAATCGAAATATTCCGACATTTTACGGAAACGATTCTTCCACCAAGTGAAGCCGTCTTTGTTCATTTCTTCCCAGTTATATGTCGGGAACCCCCAGTTTTGCCCGAGTACTGAGAAGTCATCGGGTGGTGCACCAGCTTGGCAATCAAGGTTGAATAGTCGCGGATTCACCCATGCATCGGCACTTTCCCTGCTTATGCCGATAGGAATGTCACCTTTCAGTACCACTCCTTTGGAGTGGGCATAATCGCGAACCTCGCGCAATTGCTTATCAAGATGGTATTGTAGAAAGTAGAAGAAATATATTTCGTGCTTGTTTTCATTACAGAATTTGTTGATTGTTTTTTCTTCATACGATGAATACAATCCCCATTTCGAAAAATCGGCAGTCCCTTTTATGTCGCGCAACACGCAGAATGCTGCATATGACTTGAGCCAATATTCATTGGCACTAATAAAATTTTTGAAATCTTCAGATTGTAACGTTTCGCATCCATATTGTTCATACAGGTCACGAGCATACCGCAGTTTCCAATCGTTAACTTGTTCGTAGTCGACTTCAGCAAGTTTGTTAAGTTCGGCAGCTTTGGCTCGATATTGTTTGAAACGCTCTTTATCGTTTAAATCTCCTATGGCTTCAAGGCGCACGTACATTGGATGTAGAGCAAATGTTGAATTTGAGCTGTAGGGATATGAATCGGTCCACGTGTGTGTCATCGTGGTATCATTTATCGGTAATATTTGAATGAATTTCTGCCCTGTAATTTCTGCCCAATCAACCATTTTGAACAGGTCGTAGAAATCTCCCACGCCGAAGTCTTCATTAGAACGTAGCGAGAACACCGGAATTGCGGTACCGGCTCCTTTCCAGTTTGGCAAAGGATTGTTGAACTCATGCAGAGTTATGAATGTAAGAACTTTGCCCAATTTGTATGGTGTAGGATCAAAGTAGCGGTTGTTGCAATTTTCCCAAGCCACAACTTTGTGATTCTCTTTTTTCAATATCAGGAATTTATATTCGAATGGAGCATCGATATCAGCGGTGTTTATACGGAAAAACCATTGCGGAAAAGTATAGTCGTTTAGCAGCAAGGCTCGCTGAGGATTCCAATTGCCAAGAACTTCATTACTCCCCGATACGGCAAGCACTTCGTCATGTTTGATGATGGGAGCGTTGATTCGGAACAATATTTCCCCTGTATTGCCGGTTATTGGAGTTGTTGTTTTTTCCCTCGAAAATATGCCTTTGGTAAAGGCTGAGGAGTAGAACGGCTTGTTGCCAGGTGTATCTTGCCAAATGTCATGTATTTCGCAATCTACACCCTCTGTCAGTAATAGCTGGTGAGGCTTACCGCTTTCATTTCTTACATTCTGATTGAGGTCGGATTTTACAATATAGCAATAAGTGAATTCGTTTATCGAGTCGGGAAGCGTCAAGGTATAGGACCATGTGCTAAGTCCGTCGAAATCCATCTTGACGGCATAGTTTTTCTCTTTCCCGATAGAATTACAGCTTACCAAATAGACCGATTCTCCCCAATTGGTTCGATAATCGATATAAAATGTTAGCTTCATAAGTTAGTGTAATTTAGTTCTTGATATTAGTATTAATTTATGCGTATCAGAAAAAATTTTGATAAAAATACACATTTTCCTGCAAATACACCCCTGTGTGAATTAAAACTTTTCACATATTGATGGTGTTTCGTTGAGATTCTGGTATGATTGAAAACTTGATTTACGTTGTATAATTTCTCAAAATGCTTTAATAGTGCTCGTGTTCAGCCAGTTTGCAATTGTTATTTTGTGCTTTTGTGGGTAGATGTGAAAAAAAGAGGCTGTCTCAAAATAAACTTGAGATGGCCTTTTTTGTATCTGCAAAAAAATTG
>CAYNBZ010000088.1:0-3379 GCA_964395975.1 uncultured Muribaculaceae bacterium
GTTCCTATTTCTCAGCAATATATTTATTCGCTTATATCGAACTCACGTTAATATATATTCTCATAATTGAAGATGAGCTTCATTGGGCCAAGGTTTTCTTCTATCTGTTTCATATTTGTTTACTGCTTCCTTTTTGCAAAACTATAAAACCATGCTCATATTCTTATTGCCCTACGGCTCATTTTACATTGTCCAAAAGTTCATTGCCTCATAGTTATCAGCCATGTCAAATTTTGATTAATGTAATCTTCAAGCGTTTGTTCTTTATTTTCAGCGACGATATTTGCTGAAACGTAGTTTGTGCCTTATCAGCAGCAATGGCAGCAATGGCATAATGGTCGTACAGATCGATGTTGCCCACTTCATCAGCAGTAAGAGGACTATTTTTCAACAAGAAACCGGCAATGTCGCCACGCGACAGCTTCTCTTTTCTACCGGCATTGAAATATAATGATACCATCTTGGCAGCTGCAAACGGCTCGGCATCGGGACACAATATTTTATCATCATTGACACAAATAAAATTGGGCATTTGCTCTTCTGACCCTATGATTACGTACACCTCACCCGAAGCATCTACACGAGCTGTGCGCCCGTTTCGATGGGTGTATGTTTCGGTATTTATCGGCAGATGATAATGGATTATGTTGACCACCTCAGTTATGTCGAGGCCACGAGAAGCGAGGTCGGTTGCGACAAGCACTTTTACCGATCCATTATTAAATAATATGACTGCCTTTTCGCGATCGACCTGTTCAAGTCCGCCGTGATACAACCCTACTGGCAGGTCGTACTTTTTTAAGAAATCATATATGCGTTCGGCAGACTCTCGGTAATTGACAAACACCATTGTCCGTCCGTCTGCTATATTGTTGAGCAAAAGTCGGAGCGTTTCAAGCTTATCCTTGTCGGGCGACACCACCCTCCACACAGCCATCCGTCGGTCGATATCTCGCTTGTCTTCGAGGAAATTAAGTACCACAGGGCGATTAAGCCGTAAGAAGGCTGGCATCACATCAATCATCGTCGCCGACGTAAGTATGCGGCGCGACAATTTCTTCATGTAATACACTATGCGACTCATTTCATCGTGAAATCCCAATTCGAGCGATTTGTCAAACTCATCAAGTACGAGTATTCGTACACTCGACACATCTATATGATGGCGGTCAATGTGGTCGAGCAGCCGACCGGGTGTACTTATTACTATAGTGGGCGCCACCGCTAACGAATTTTTTTCATCGGTCACGTTATGACCGCCATAACAGCACGAAATCTTCAAGTCGGCAGCTATCATAGCACGTGCCACACCATATATCTGCTGCACCAATTCGCGCGATGGGGCTATGACCACACATTGCACATGACCTGTATCATCTTTTAGGGCTTGTAGCAACGGCAATAAGTAGGCAATGGTCTTGCCTGTTCCGGTAGGTGAGAGTAATATCATGTCACCACCATCGTCAGCATGGCGGCTCACGGTTTCCTGCATTGCATTGAGGCGATCAATACCAAGCCGTGTACTTAGACGAGCCAATATATCAGATTTTTTCATTAATTTTGGGATTGGTTATCTTTTTTATAACATCCACAGTGCTCCAAACGACAACCACAGCAATACGATCAAAATTATCGCCACATAAGTGCGTTCCCCAAGGCACCTGTAAGATATGTAAATCGACAAAACAGCATATATCGGAAACGTCAACAGCAGCAAGTTAGTCATGTTACCAGGGTCTTTGAGAGCATCGCTTGCAGCCACTATCCATGGCCACACAAGCACAGGGATAAACGAAACTGTTGCCAATATGCCAAACCACAGCGGAATCGGCGACCGGTGGCGATTATTCTTGTTAAATTTCATATTGGATGCAAAGGTATAGCACCACAGTCGCAAATGCAAATGATACCAACGAAATTGGTACATTAATAAATTACTGATACTGGCTTACTGAGAAACATGTAACGCAAGAATCATCAAGTGTCAGTAACGTGCAAAACTGATTTTCTCATTAATGTTCTTATTGCGTGGCATCCCATTTGTTGCCCTTGCCTATTTGCGTAAAAGTGACATTTGCAACGGGTTGTTGCCTTACCGTCGGCGGAAAACCGGACGTGCCATCACCGTAAGGCTCACACGCGAGGCCATGAGCATCGTCAAGCGGCTGGCTGATGAAAAAGGCTTCATGACATCGGCACACTTCACATGAGATCTATTCGGAACGATGCACATTTGCTTTTATTGCCGCATTGTGCTATTTTTGCATGACAGATAACTCCACAAGTCCAACCGGAAGACGTAGATACACACATGTAACCAACATTAGCCGATAAACTCTGTGTTACACGATGAAAAAAATTTTATTGACCATTATAATCTTTGTGGCAATGATGGGCTGCTCATCTACAAGCAACAAAA
This sequence comes from uncultured Muribaculaceae bacterium, assembly GCA_964395975.1. Lineage (GTDB taxonomy): Bacteria > Bacteroidota > Bacteroidia > Bacteroidales > Muribaculaceae > Avimuribaculum. The sequence goes on from CAYNBZ010000088.1 coordinate 2,420, forward strand.
CATCTGCCGATACCGCATTTACCGACAAATCGTCGGATCCACCCATAGAATTTAATTCCGACTCAGCCTATTCTTTCGTAATTGCACAATGCAAATTCGGGGCACGCATACCGGGCAGCGAGGCACACCGTCGCTGCGGCGATTATATCGCCGATCGACTGAAGCAATATGGAGCAAACGTCATAGAGCAACATATGAAATTGACGACATTTGATGGAACATCGATCGATGCCCGCAACATAATAGGTGAATATAACCTCGATGCTACTCGGCGGCTATTATTGATAGCACACTGGGATTGTCGTCCATGGGCAGATGAAGACCCCGACCCTGCCCGCCGCAACGAGTCGGTGATGGGTGCCAACGATGGGGCGAGCGGTGTGGCTGTATTGCTCGAAGTGGCACGACAGCTATCGGCTGAATCACCTTCGATAGGCGTTGACATACTATTTGTCGATGTCGAAGACTGGGGTCGATCGGGCATAGGCAACGATGCTACTTGGGCACTTGGCACCCAATACTGGACAGCCAACCCTCATCGGCAGGGCTATCGCCCTATGTATGGCATACTACTTGATATGGTGGGTGCAAGCGGAGCTACATTTGCACGTGAGTATTTCTCAGTGCGATATGCACAGGGCTTTGTCGATGAAGTATGGCGCACTGCCAGAGAGGTAGGCTATGGCAGCTATTTTGTCGATGATTATGGAGGTGCAATCACCGATGACCACGTATTTGTCAATCAAGTCGGTATACCATGTATAGATATTATCGACCAACGTTCCGATGGCAGCGGCTTCTTCAAACAGTGGCACACCACGGCCGACACTCCCGATATCATCGACCCTACGACACTGAAAGCAGTAGGCCAGACAGTAATCAACGTGATATACAGTTATTAACATCTTAATTAACGTGAGTTCGATGAATTCAGAACAACGCAAGCTGTGTGTCAATTGT
>CAYNBZ010000089.1:0-3231 GCA_964395975.1 uncultured Muribaculaceae bacterium
TGGAAAACATTGCCACTACGCCGCCTACAACGTTGTAGATGCCGAAATCTTCCACCCCCAAGGCGTTCAGCACCACACGGCTGGTGTAGAGGTTGACCGCCATCATGAACAGCATCCGCACGTAAAGCAGAAGCGTGTTGCGGGCTATGCGTTTGTTGTTCGCTGAAGTATCCGACATATTATAGTCCGGCTGCTTTTCTCAATTCTGCTACCGAATAAACCGGCATAGTTGATTTGTAGTACTTTTCATCCAATAAAGCATCGATTCCTTTTTCATCGGCAGGAACCTTCATTTTTCCATGTACGGACAATGTGTCTGCACAAACCGTTCTGCTTCAGACATGCTGATTTCTGCAACCGAATGATGATTGTCCATTGGCTATTTATGAAACAACCGCTGCCAGAAGCCGGTCTTTTCCGCGCCGGCATTGTCATGCATCTCCTGCAAATACCGCTCATAGCTCCATCGGTTGTGCACCATCTCATAAATCGCACCCCAGTCGGGGAGCTTGCCCACATTGCAGTCGTCGATGTACATATTAGCCTTCACCTTCCTGCACGAAGTGGCTCGGTCGGGTTTCATCTGTTCGTCAGGATGGTTGGCATTGACTGCGTAAAACTCCAATCCGCGTTTACGGCAGAACTCCACAGCCTCTTCCAATAGTTCACCCTCGCGAACTGTCCACAGAATCAACAGATTCTGTTCTGCCTGTAACTTTTTCAGAGTAGCAATGGCAAAGGGTATCTCTTTTCCGATAGCCGGATAACGATGTTCCACTATCGTTCCGTCAAAATCCACAGCAATGACCATAATTCTTTCGTTATTGAAACTATTTTTTCACGACTTGTATAAATTCAGGTTGCACCTCTACCGCCGCCGTCAGCATACCGGGCAGTTCCACGAACAGGCGTTTCACACGTGTCCCCTGCAGCTTCTGCAAACGGCCTTCGTAACCATCCATCAAGCCACCGATGATGCGTACATATTTGCCAACCATACTTGGTTTTATATCTTTAGGGGCATAAAAATGGGGATTGTCGGTTGCTTCGACGGCTTTGATAAAGCGTTCCATCTCTTCATCCCTCACAGTCATTGGTGTCCGTTTGCCGTCTCTCAGGAAACGATATTGCAACGTGTTGATTTGTTCCACAATGGGGGTAAGAGTTTTATATGACTCTCGCACGAACAACAAATCTTGCATGAAAGGTTTCTTTTGCGGAATGCGTTTACCATGTCGCACAACCATCTTCCAGACCATTGGGGTAAAGACTTTTATTCCCATATCCTCAAGCATTTGATAAGCAGGTAATTTGACATTGGCCCTTTTGAGGTCACGCATGACAAACCACTGCAAATCCTCGTCTTGAGAATTGGCAGATATTACATTTCCCGCATTGGCATGGCTGGGTGAGTGTTCTTCGTAATCATTCATACATATTTTTTTCCAAGGTACGTTTCTCCTAATCCTGCTTGTTGTTCTAAATCTCACTATTACAAGCAGTTACACACTTTATGTTTTAAACTTCTCACATTTGTCACAAACACCATACTTTCTAAAAATATGACCTTACGACCTATTCAATGTAAGACATAACAGCTATCCCCCGTGTGGGGATAGAAATACACTGCAAAAATACGAAAATTAATTCAATTGCCAATGTATTATAGCGGCTTTTTTTAAGCTTTTGTTTCAACTTTTTTCTTATTTATTGCTAAAAACGACTTTCCACAAAAAGAATAACACTTTGATTCATAGATATTTCATAATAAACATTCAATCAAGTCGTATGTGAAAAACACGGTCAGTTATTGAATATCCCTGCAAAGAAAGGCCAATAAAAACAACATCTCCTTTCCTTGCCGATGAAGCAAGGAAAGGAGATGTAAAATAATGAAAAAGAAAAAACTTACTTGCTTGTCGTGATGACTGCACGGCTCATGCGAGGATCATCATAGAACATGTTGTCCACGCCGCCCTTGTAGTCGATCTTCAACTGTGACCCGTCAACACCGAATTCGTTGACAAGGCAGTCATAAACGGCTTCGGCACGTTCCTTGCTCAGACGCTCGTTAAGCTTCTTGCTGCCTGTGCCCGCATCGGCATAACCGGTGATGGTGTAAACTGCGTCCGGGTCGCCGGCCTTTACAACTTCGGCAAACATGCCGAGGTTCACACGTGCCTCGTTCGACAACTCGCTCTTGCCGATTGTAAAGGTTACGAAGTTGGACGACGCTTTCGTCTTAACTACGGTCTTCGGCTCTTGCTTATGTGCCAAGGCTTCCTGCAAGCGGGCGTTCTCCTCGCCCATGCGGTTGAGGCGGTCGCGAAGGGCGTTGAGCTCTTCGGTGTTGTAAACCGTTCGGGTGACCGTCTTGCTGCGGTCCCAGCCGCGCTGATTGAACTTGTAGGTCAATCCGATGGTGGCGGTAAACATTCCCTCGCCGAAGCGGCCGCCTGTCTCACCGTCGAATCCGTCATCTACGAAGGTACCGCGCAGGTCGAGGTTCAGGTCAAGTGCCGAACAGAGGCGGAACGAGTTCAACAAGCCGAAGTGTGCCGAGATGTCGGTTTCCTTCGGGGTGTCGGATGTGTGCATTACGCCGACACCGCCGTAGGCACTGATGTTGTAGACACGCTTCTCCTTATAACCACCTATAAGATTCGTCAGGTTGAACATGGCATCGACATGGAAGTTGTAGTAACCGAACTTCTGCTTCTCAAGCCAATAGCCGTTGCCGCCCTTGCCCGGCACTTCATCGCCGGTGCTGTGTACGCCGGTCTGTGTGGCGCCCTTGATCTTCAAGCCGCTGTACATCACGCGAACGCCGATGCCCGGGGTGAACCACTTGCCCACCGAGATGTCGAGTGCAGGGGCGATGCGGTCGCCGAACGACGCCTGCTTGTCATGGTCGCCGAAATAAACCTGCGCGCCGGCACCTGCACTGATAAACCAATTGTCCCAGAAGCGGTTGGTCTCTACTTTGTATTTGTCGTCACTGTATGTCACTTCCTCGATAACATCCGCGCCATCCACGGTCTGCGCGAGGAGGGGCGTTGCGACCATTGATAACACGACAGTCGCCATTAAAAGTTTGTTTTTCATATTGATATTAATCTGATGATTAAACTTCATATTTCTTTATTTGTTATCAGCTGCCGGTGTTATTACTCGCTTTTGCGCAATTCGAAACTGAGGTTGTTCCCTATGATCAGGCTTGGCAGGGCAATG
>CAYNBZ010000090.1:0-2936 GCA_964395975.1 uncultured Muribaculaceae bacterium
ATTTTATGACCTGACTATAGAGCGGCTGTCCGCTAAAATGTATACTTTTGCCCATGGTTGGATTTACTTTGTTTGGCGACAGAAATCTAACAAAAATGAGGCTGTCTCAAAATAAACTTGAGACAGCCTCCTGTAAAAACATATTAGAATTGAGTACAGATTTTATAACGGTGTTTTCAGTCACGTCGTGGACCGCGATTCGCGCCATTGTTGCGTGGGCCACGGTTCCCATTGTCACGGCGAGGCGCATGACCATTTCCTCCTCCATTACCCATCATACGGCGAGGTAAATTGTTCCCCCCGCGACGTGGATCTTCATATCCTTCGGGCTTGTCTTGAAGGGCTTTTATTGACAAGCGGAACTTGCCTGTCTTTTTATCGATTTCAATTAGCTTGACGGTTACTTCATCGCCTTCCTTCAGTCCGGTTGCTTCCATGTTTTCGAAGCGGTTCCAACCAATTTCAGAGATGTGCAACAGTCCGTCTCTGCCCGGCATGAATTCTACAAATGCTCCGAATTCAAGGATGCTGCGAACTATACCGGAGTACACCTTGCCTTCTTCCGGCACGGCAATAATCTCTTTGATGCGAGCGACAGCCGCTTCAATTGATTCCTTGTTGGTTGCCGAGATTTCGATTTCACCCTTTCCGTCTATCTCGTCGATGGCAATGATTGCGCCTGTTTCTTCTTGGATACCTTGTATCGTTTCACCACCTTTACCAATTATTGCACCAATAAAGTCTTTATCAACAGTCATCTTCACGATGCGTGGAACATGAGGCTTGTAGTCGGCACGTGGCTCAGGTATGGTTTCGTTGATGATGTTCAAAATGTGTAAACGGCCTTCACGGGCTTGGTTAAGAGCCTGTTCGAGTATTTCGTATGACAGTCCGTCACATTTAATGTCCATCTGTGTGGCTGTTATGCCATCTTTTGTTCCCGTCACCTTGAAGTCCATATCGCCAAGGTGGTCTTCATCACCAAGTATGTCAGACAGCACGGCATGTTTCACGTTCCCTGCATCGGTGATGAGTCCCATGGCAATACCGGCAACTGGTTTCTTCATTTTTACGCCGGCATCTAGCAATGCAAGGGTACCGGCGCAAACAGTAGCCATTGATGATGAGCCATTAGATTCAAGAATATCCGACACGATGCGTACGGTATAGGGGAAATCTTCGGGGAACGTTCGTTTTAATGCACGGTGTGCAAGATTACCATGACCAATTTCACGGCGACCAACGCCACGTTGTGGTTTAGCTTCACCTGTGGAAAATGGTGGGAAATTATAGTGCAGCAAGAAGCGTTCGTTGCTATGATTGAGAACATCGTCGATAAGTTTCTCATCAAGTTTTGTGCCCAAGGTTACAGTTGCAAGAGCCTGTGTTTCACCACGAGTGAACACTGCCGAGCCATGAGGTCCCGGCAAGTAGTCAACTTCGCACCAGATGGGGCGGATCTCAGTGGTCTTGCGACCATCCAAGCGGACACCTTCGTCAAGTACGCATCGGCGCATAGCCTCTTTTTCCACATCGTGATAATAGCGTTGTACAAGCGGAGCTTTTTCTTCACGTTCTTCTTCGGGAAGCGACTCGATGAATTCATTGCAGATAGCTTCGAAACTTTCGGCACGCCAATGCTTGTCGGCCGATCCTGCCTTTGCAATGGCATACGCCTTATCGTAGCATACTTCTTTCACCTTGGCTCGTAACTCTTCATCATTCACTTCATGGCAATATTCGCGTTTTGTCACACCGAGTTCTTTTGCCAACTCCATTTGTGCAAGGCATTGCACTTTTATTGCAGCGTGTGCAGCTTTCAGAGCTTCGAGCAAGTCGGTTTCGCTAACTTCGTCCATTTCGCCTTCGACCATCATAATATTGTCGTAAGTAGCACCTACCATAAGATCCATGTCAGCTGTTTTTAATTGGTCGAAAGTCGGGTCGATAACGAATTTTCCATCTATGCGAGCAACGCGCACTTCCGAGATAGGACCGTTAAACGGAATATCTGAAACTGCCAAAGCTGCTGATGCGGCAAGACCTGCAAGAGCGTCGGGCATATCCACACCATCCGATGAGAACAAAATGATGTTGACAAATGTGTCGGCATGGTAATTGTCGGGGAACAAAGGACGCAAAACACGGTCGACAAGGCGAGCTGTGAGTATTTCATAGTCCGATGCACGGCCTTCGCGTTTTTGAAAGCCACCCGGGAAACGCCCGAAAGCTGAAAATTTCTCTTTGTATTCAACTTGGAGTGGCATAAAGTCAACTCCTTCTCCGGCCTCTTTGGCCGACACGACTGTCGCAAGAAGCATTGTATTGTTCATGCGCAGTTCAACCGCTCCATCGGCCTGTTTGGCAAGTTTGCCTGTTTCGAGGGTGATCACTCGTCCGTCACCGAGGTCGATGGTTTTCTTTGTAGGTGTTACCATAAATTATTATTATACATGTAAAAATTCTTGCAAAGATAAACAAACTTTCTGAGAAATTGCCGGATTGCGGGCAATTATTCATTTCACACATGCCGGCATACTTTGATGGTGCATCAAAACTAAAGTTTTGACACACCATCTTTTGGTGAAATGGTGATTAATGATGATACATTAAACAAGCCAGAATTTGTATATACCCCGCAAACTTGTTTCTTAGAAACTTATGATATCACATTATCAAGTGGGTCATCAATGATTTCTACAATAAAAAATATATTTCAAGTAGCAGTAAATTATTATAGTTCGAGTGTATTAAGTCCCTGTGTATATCAGTTATTTGTGAGAAACGGGACTATAACTCACTTAATGACACTTTCGCGTTTCAATCATGGCAATTAGCACAATCCTACTAATCTTAGTAAAGCATACATTTATTGAGGCTGAGAAGCCGACCCAAAAGAGATTTTGAAGTCGGCTTCTTGCAGTTTCTAAACAAAA
>CAYNBZ010000091.1:0-2727 GCA_964395975.1 uncultured Muribaculaceae bacterium
AATCACATCACCGGACAAGCCATCAATGTCGACGGTGGTGCTTCCATGAACTAATGATTAAACAGGACTACCCCTGAGGTGGTGCTGTCGTTGAGCCTCAGGGGTAAATAAAATAGACTAAAAAAAAACATAAAATAAAGGAAAGGTTATCCTCTTTGGATAATTTTTGCCGTGCTGCCCCTCGGAGGGACGGGCGTGGCTGTTCGTTTGTCGGTCTAATCCGGCGGCGGCAGTATTTAGCGTGGAAATTCATGTCACGGTTGGTGACGAACGCAACAACTCGCCGTTAGAAAGGTAAGTCTGTGACACAGTTCACAAAATAAGAACACCCGACTTTACATTCTTGGGTGTAAAATCAGGTGTTTGTTTTGTAAAACATTGGTTTTCAATGTTTATTGCGGTGCGGACGGGACTCGAACCCGCGACCCCATGCGTGACAGGCATGTATTCTAACCAGGCTGAACTACCGCACCAATATGTTTTTTTTCACTCTGCGCAATCTATATGTGTTCCCGATTGCGAGTGCAAAGGTAAGAAATGATTCTTACATATGCAACACTTTCGCCCTTTTTATAAAAAGTTTTTTCTTTCATGCTAAATAGGCGAACTATATTTATATGACGTACAATGCCAAACATATGTTTTAATGAATCTCAGAATACATTTAATCCTGACGTTTTGTGCGATTTGGCGTTGCGACTTTAGCATAAACAATAAGAGTAATCGCGGATATTATGCCTATGCCGGCAAACCAGTACCAGATGTAATGAGCATCGGCACTTGCCGTTTCCCATGCTTCATGCGTGGCATAAAGCGCCGGATCGGGACAATAATGCGACAGCAATATACCCGACAAGCCAAACCCGAGTATAGAAGACAGAAACGAATGTAATTGACTGAAGCCCAAATACAACCCTTCCTCACCCTTTGGAGCCTGCAATGAAAAATACTCCATGTAGCGAGGAGAAATGAAACATTCAGCAAGTGCTTGAAACACAATGCCGACCACCATCATCATTGTGATAGGATGAAACCCGAACAGGTCGCTATGGAACAAATTGCCCGAGGCCATCACAATTGCCGACAATGGAATAAGAAACATACCCACAGTAATTGAAGTCAATGCCTTACGCCGAGCCATGAACCGTGTGACAAGGTTTACAAACAGCACCACTACCAATGGATTTACGTTGGCTATCCATCCGGGACGCGCACTCTCTCCGGCAAGACGTATCACATACTTGGGCATGGTGGCATAAAGTTGTTGCTGCACCATCCAGAATCCGGTTACAATCAATATCAACACAAGCAACCGCCCATTGGTAAACACCTTGCACAACCCATGCACCACCTCGCGCACACTTTTCCCTTCCCCCTCGGTATGTGTCGAATGGTAAAACAGCAACACCGCTATCAATGCCGCCACACACAATGAACACGAAAAGAAATTAATGTATATGTATGCCGACTCGCCTACGCAGGAGCGTAATGGGTCGATGACACACTTGCCGGTAAATGCACCAATGTTCACCATCATGTAGAAAATCGAATAACCCTTGGCTCGTGTTTCCGAAGTGGTTTCACGGGCTACAGATGCCGAAATAATCGACTTTATGAATGAGCCGCCTACCATCAATATAACCATGACAGGAATGATGAGATAACGCTCTCTGCTCGTACGTAAACCTGTAAACGTGGTTTGTTCGCCATATTGCACAAGTCCCATGCTTTCAAGCATAAGCGGTAGCAAGCCGAGGAAAAAGTACCCTATGGCAAGCAATATGAATGCAAGGATTATCGATTTGCGGTAACCTATTTTGTCGGCAAATGCACCCGTAAACATCGGCAACAGGTAAAGCCCACCCGAGAAAAGTCCCGAGATTATGCTCGCTTCTATATCCGAAAAGCCAAGTGTATTTGACAAATACAGAGTGATAATTATAAACACGGCATAATAAGCCATCCTTTCCAACAACTCGGCGGCATTTGCCGTCCAAAACGCACGTGAATACTTTATTGCCATAATGATTCTTTATATTCCAAATTATAATACACAGCAAATGCTGCAACAACGTTTTTATTTCCAGCCCTGCACCATGGTGCAGGGCTCCATATACTTCCAATCGTGTGAACACTTTTCTCTTTGGACACCACAAAAGTAGTATATTTTCCAACCAAATGAAAATTAGCCCCTTCCCCCTTCTGACACCCATTTGCGCAGAATCATGCAAAGAACCAATACGCACATCCATAAAAAAACAAGGTGAAGCAATCACTGCTTTACCTTGCCCAACTAATGAGAATTGTTAGTTAATTTAGATTTAAGGATATATCATTGTATCGTTACAGAAATTCAACACGGTAATTTGAATACCACCCATATTTTTGCAAATATATAAATATTTTCAGGAAATCCCTTGACATAATCTGATTTTTATACTGCTGATTGTTTAAAATCGTTCCTTAAAAGGAAATTACGCACTATAAATGCACCTAACTCATCTATACGGATACAAAAATAAAAAAGGGAAACAACCGATAGATGTGTTGTTTCCCTTTATCAAGTGTCCGAAATGAGACTCGAACTCACACGAGCGAAAGCTCACTACCCCCTCAAAGTAGCGCGTCTACCAATTCCGCCATCCGGACATTAAATCATTAGCCAAGAGAACTTGGAGCGAAAAACGGGACTCGAACCCGCGACCCCGACCTTGGCAAGGTCGTGCT
>CAYNBZ010000092.1:0-2687 GCA_964395975.1 uncultured Muribaculaceae bacterium
CGTGATGAACGACAAACCCCGCCGACGCGAGGCATCAATCCTCACACGTCCGATGGTTAGCGAGCTGCTGGGAGTGGGCACGTTCTTCTTTGTACTGACCTTGGGCTTTTATTGGCTGTTCAACCACGCAGAAGTGACCTCAATCCTTCAAATGTTCCATACAACTGTTGGGGCTGCACAGGAGATGACACCATATGAAGCAACCCTGTTGTTCTCCATATTCGTATGGACGCATTTCTGGTACATGTTCAATGCACGCAGCTTTGAAACCGGTGAAAGCGTATTCAAGCTCAAGATGAGCAGCGGATTCTGGACAATTGTTGCCATCATAGTCATCGGACAATTGTTCATCACCGAGATTGCATATGAGTTCTTCAATGTAGAGCCGATGCTCCACACACTTGACTGGAAATTCAACGCATCTGGTGCGCTCGACTTGCTGATAATCGTTGCCGCATCCTCGTTAGTGCTTTGGACTCGTGAAATTTATCGACTATTCAGAAAATAACAAAAAACATACATAACACCGAAAGCGCATCAGGAAGTCCATTCTAGGTGCGCTTTCGGTCTATATTTCACTACAACTCATTCCGGGCTTGAATTGATAAAAAACATAAAAAATGCGACACAATCTATTGACAATTACAAAATCTTGCGTAACTTTGCAAACGCAAACGGCCCATTAGCTCAACTGAATAGAGTATCTGACTACGGATCAGAAGGTTACAGGTTTGAATCCTGTATGGGTCACATTATAAAGCAGTAACATAGGAGATGTGTTTTCTTCAGCGTTACTGCTTTTTTTGATTATCAATCCGCATCATAATAAAAAGTGTGATGCACAAAATAGAAAATATATTATGACCGATATTTGCTGCATAGGGCATATAACTCTCGACAAAATCATAACGCCAACACATGTTGCATATCTCAACGGCGGTACCTCTTATTATATTTCTCACGCATTGGCAAAGCTCCCCCCTATTAGATACAAACTCATCACATCGCTTGCACCAAGTGAAATGAAAGCCGTGAACGACATGCGAATCGAAGGCATCGACGTGGAAGTCATTCCAAGCCGCCACACAGTATATTTTGAAAACAAGTATGGAGAAAACATGAACAATCGCACTCAACGGGTGTTGGCAAAAGCCGACCCGTTCACGGTCGATAAACTTCATGATGTAGAGGCTCGTTTCATCCATCTTGGGAGCTTGCTTGCCGATGATTTTTCCATCGATGTAATAAAATACCTGCACGACAAAGGCACATTATCGGTTGATGCACAAGGGTTCCTTCGCTATGTCGATGGCGTGGATGTATATTCATGCGACTGGGATTGGAAAGTTGAAGCTCTGAAATACATCGATATTCTTAAAGTCAATGAGTTTGAAATTGAATCCTTAACAGGACAATCAGACCCGCATCGTGCTGCCGAACAACTTGCAAAATGGGGCGTAAAAGAAGTAATGATGACATTTGGCAACTATGGTTCCATTATATACGCCAATGGCAAGCTATATGAAATTCCGGCATATGCTCCAAATGCCCTTGTCGATGCCACGGGTTGTGGCGATACATATGCCGCAGGTTACCTGTATATGCGCAGTAAAGGAGCCGATTATGAAGAAGCCGGGAGGTTTGCAGCAGCAATGTCCACGTTAAAACTCGAAAAAACGGGACCATTCGACCGTACAATTGATGACATCCAAGCCATAATAATGGCATAATAAACAATATCCACAAGACACTGTCCGTTTTTAATAAAAAGTACAATTATATGAAACAAAATTTGATTATTGCAACTCTACTCTTGTCGTTAATAAACCTGTCGGCCTGCAATAACGATGATCCGATAATTGCACAATATCTCAACATTGTTAGTGAATTGCCCATATACTATGAATTGAAAAGTCAAAACACTCTGGTTGATACTGATGGCAAAACTGAAGATGAAATTATAGTATTAAACTCAACCGATGAAGTAAACAATTACATAGAGCAGGATTTTTTGGAAGCATACCCGTCATATCTTACCGTAGATTTCGACCAATATTCACTAATTGTAAAAACATCCCCCGTTTTTCAATACGAGATAGACACATCTCAAAGCGATTTTTCCATCATCTACAATAGTTATCGCTCTTGTTGGCAACTTATTGAAACGATATATGTTTCCGACACATTAGATGATGACTGGTACGTAGAACGCATTGCCCTTGTTGTGGAAAAGATTAACAGCAATACCGAAATAATTTGCAACTACATCAAAAGAACGCCATACGAAGAATAAACCGCAATAAAAGGCACATAGATATTTGCAATTAAAAAATCCGTATCTTTGAAAATTAGAGAGAGTGTGTGTTATCCTTGCCAAGGATAATTAGGGACATTCAGTAAATAGCATAAAATTAGCCAACTAATTCATGCACAAAGCGTTGCGAATTAGTTGGCTTTTTTGTATCGCTATGGACATTCAGTAAATGTACCTAATGCACAGCCACTTTCAGTGTCGGGCACGCCCAAGGCCGTAGATGCCTTGCGTGTGTCGGGGGGAGAGTTACTTTACCACCACCTTGACGGTGCTGCCGTCGGCCTTCTTCACTATGTTGACACCCTTCACAGGTGAGCTTATGCGAATGCCGTCGAGCGTGTAGCGCGCTACCTCGGTGTCATCACCGTCGACA
>CAYNBZ010000093.1:0-2524 GCA_964395975.1 uncultured Muribaculaceae bacterium
AATTTTCGCTAATCACCAATTCCTTAAGCATTTACAATTCGTCGAACTTACGTTAATTATATGAAATCAATCGTTTATTTTGCAATGTGTACTGTTGCTGTGGCTGCAACGGGTTGTTCAGGCGGCTCGGGCAGCATCGACTACCCTGTGACGATGAAAGATACAACGGTTGTCGAAGATTATTTCGGCACAAAAGTTGCTGACCCCTACCGTTGGCTTGAAAACGATACATCGACAGCCACCGAGGCTTGGGTGAAAGCCGAAAATGCCGTCACCGACGCTTATTTGGCAAAAATACCGTTCCGCGACGCGCTGAAGAATCGTATGTCGCAATTGTTCAACTACGAAAAAATGGGTGTTCCTGTCAAGCACAACGGCAAATATTATACATTCCGCAACACAGGATTGCAAAACCAAAGTGTGTTGTATGTGCAAGATTCACTCAATGGTGAAGCCCGTCTTCTTCTCGACCCCAACACTCTCAGCGATGACGGCACTGTAGCTCTGACAGGCATTAGTATCAGTGATGATGGAAGATACATGGCATATACCATTTCTCGTAGTGGTAGTGACTGGAACGAGATTTTCGTAATGAATCTTGCCGATGGCTCTTTACTCGCCGACCACATATTGTGGGCCAAGTTTACCTCGGTGGAGTGGCTTGGTGACGGATTCTTCTACAGCGGTTATGATGCTCCCGAAAATACGGGAAAAGCATATTCCACCAAAAATGAATATCACAAAGTGTTCTATCACACGCTCGGGACACCGCAATCTGCCGACCGCACCGAATACTCGGGCAACGATCCACAGATGTTTTACTCCGTGCAAGTCGAAGATAATCGATACGTGTTTATCTATCCCTCTGACGGCGAAAACACAAACATACTTGTCAAGGATTCGAAGCAACACGGAGCCAAGTATCGCACCGTTGTCGATGGCATGGACAGCCAATGCGAAGTAATCGGTATCGATGCGGCACGAAACATGATTTACGTATATACCAATAGGGATGCTGCAATGGGCAAACTTGTGGCATATGACTTGCGTACACTAAAAGATGTCAAAACTATTATCCCCGAAAGAGATGATCTGGTAGTAAGTGTAGTACAATCCGGAAGAGATAACCTGATTGTGAAATATGAAAAAGATGCTTGTTCCCGTGCTTACGTTTATGATTGCAACGGTAATATGCTAAATGAGATCGAACTACCGGCACTTGGTTCGGCCATGTTTGTAACAAGTACCAAACATGATGAAATATTCTATTCAATGTCGTCATTTACCATGCCGGGATTTATATATGCTTATGACAAGCAAATCAACCAATCGACCGAATACTGGCGTCCGGTGCTCGACATCAACCTTGACGACTATACCACCGAACAAGTGGAATTTCCAAGCAAGGATGGCACAATCATACATATGTTCTTGACCTATAAAAAAGGGTTGGAACGTAATGGCAAGACTCCGACATTGCTATATGGCTATGGCGGTTTCAACATCAGTCTCACACCAAGTTTTAATCCTCGTCGCCTGCCATTCCTCGAAAATGGAGGTATATTTGCCTCTGTCAATTTGCGAGGCGGTGCCGAATATGGAGAAAAATGGCATCAGGCAGGAACAAAAATGAACAAGCAAAATGTGTTTGACGATTTTATCGCAGCGGCAGAATATCTCATCAAGGAAGGATATACCTGCCCCGAAAAGCTCGCTTGCAACGGTGGTTCGAATGGAGGCCTGCTCATTGGTGCTGTTGTCAATCAACGTCCTGACTTGTTTGCCGCAGCAGTCCCACAGGTTGGTGTGATGGATATGCTTCGCTATCATCTGTTTACCATAGGATGGAATTGGGCGGGTGACTATGGCCGTAGCGATGATAGCAAGGAGATGTTTGAATATCTATATGGCTATTCTCCACTTCACAACATAAAAGATGACGGTACTGTCTATCCAGCAATACTTGTTACAACGGCCGACCACGATGACCGCGTTGTTCCCGCCCACTCATTCAAGTATGCGGCAACACTGCAAGCGTCAAACATCGGTAACAAACCGCATTTGATACGTATCGACAGCAAAGCCGGTCATGGCAGTGGCAAACCAGTTTCCAAAGTTATAGACGAATACACCGAAGTTTATAGCTTTATTCTATATAATATGGGTGAAAAGTATGCTCCGGTTGCAAAATAAAAGCACTTGGATGTAATCATATAGTATAGAAACGTGGCTATGCGTCCTATCAATACGACACAGCCACGTTTTGTTTTGATATCAGGTACAGAAACGGCACAGGCGGCTACAGACACAGTAAATGCTTCGTATACTGCCGGGCACAAAGATGCGACATTTCTTGTATCGTATTGATATACAGATTGTTTAGTAAGAAGGGTGAGTGATAAGCCTTTGGAACAGGCTGGTTATCAGTCTTGATAATGCTTGACACTATGGAAGAAAGGCACGGAACAGGAAGAGGCTGTCTCAAAATAAACTTGAGATGGCCTCTTTTGTTTTATTTCAAATT
>CAYNBZ010000094.1:0-2396 GCA_964395975.1 uncultured Muribaculaceae bacterium
TTTCTTTAGCAGTGCAATATTCCACGCTTGAATTGACGAGAGCATCTTGATATCCGTCTTGCTCATAATTACGTCCGATAAATGCATAGATGATGTCTATCGGCATACCAGTTCCATACGTTATTGTAATTACATTCTCTTGTTTGGGTTCTTCTTGGAAATCCGTGTTGTCCATAGGTGGCACATTAACGGGAAAAGTTTCAGCCTCCGTTTTGGGAGTAGTCCTTTTGAACAAATCAAATAACTTCATATCGGTGACGTTTTTAGTTTTACTTTGTTTTAACGATACAAAGTTATATTCCTGATTATTCAATTGTCGGATAATCGGAATGTTATAACTCAGTAGCCTATTTGATTGACTATTTCTCATTGCAATATTGCAGGGGCATTATCCAAACTTAGACAACTCGACGAATAATGTTGAGTCGAAAATGCTTATGGCACATTCATTACTGAAATCCTTACTTAAAAACGCTTCAGGGATTGCAGAAATACCATATATACCATTCTTGTCACGATTTATTGCAAACCTGTCTGCATCATAAATTTTCTCTTTTTGTTTATTTATGGCACGACGTATTCCACTTATCATAGGTAAACGGATGTCTGCCCTTGTTATATCAGGAGCGTTGTCTTTTTCACCTCCAAACGCTGTATATATTTTAGCATATCGACGTTGAATGGTTTTCATCCGTCGGTCAAAATTCGGAAGCTGTTTTTTTGACTGAGGAGGCATGAAGCAGATGCCTCCATTTTGAGTTTCATATACAAAAAGAGTATAAAGGGCTTTCTCTTTACGATGAAGGCTTGAGAGATTTACATCAATCTCAGGGAATGACAAAGTGCCATGTACAAAGTCTATAAGTAGATGACATCTAACCGCTTGTTGCAACAATAAGATTTCGAATACCTGTCGGTAGAAGCCGTTATATAGTAAACTGCCTTTTTCATCCTTTTTACAGGACACGACAATCTCATCACTACTATTATAAAACATGAAGGTATCTACAATGTCCTGAACTATAGCAATAGCATCAGCTGTAAGTTCTATAAGCAAAAAATTGGTATAAATATTGCTCCCAACTTTCGATTTGCTGATTTTGAACATCAACGATGGAGGCGTGTCTGCCAGTTCCTCGAAGCCGAGTTTATGATGAAGTTGTTCAACACAAAAGGTATCGGTTTTCAATAGTTTAATCTTCGTAAGCAACTCTTTTTTCGCACTTTCAGTTAAAGATGGCGATAACATGGCCACTACTTCATATAGCAGTTCCTTTGGAATGGTTATATAGTGGTGGGCTATCTTAGGAATATAAACGAAACTAAAACCGCATAATCCCAGTTCATGCGAAATGGCTCTTAAATTGGATGTTATTGCAAAATTAACTTCTTTTACATGGCGGGATTCCACATATAATACTTGCCGCTCATCAAACAAAGAGTCTTCTATAATGGTAGAAATAACGTCACAATCAAGATTGTCTTGCCGTAAGCAATAATGAAGCATCAGCATCAGAAGTGCTTCTTCCCTTGCACAGAAGCCATCACTGGCAGTCATGTCCTCAAAAATGCCCAATAAATGGGAAATTGTGCTTGAATCCATCTGTTTTAAGATATGAACAGCCTCGTTTAAAGGTATTGTATATGCCTCAATTTCATCTTGCTGAGTAATCGAGAATTGTTCTTTCAAATTTCTGTATAAGTTTATCTCACGACTGTCAATAACCTTGTCAGCCTTGATTAAGTCTATCAAAATTCGGGATATCGCAGCGCGTTCTTTGGCTTTCATTTTAGGTTAATTTCTAAGTTTGGATTGGTAATTTTGGGCTTGTCGCAAATATGTTGTCAGCAAGAACACTGCAATGAACGTTATAGGCAGTGCTATTCCTAAAAAGGATCTGCAAAATGTGTCATATAATCCATGCATGACACTCGGAATGGCTATTGCAAGAAAATACAGAACATGACGGTATAGAGGGTATAATTTGGCGAAACCAATGAAATATCCGGCAATGCCTGCCCATATGGCGTGTAAGAACGGCAAACTGGTCAAACGTGCAATATTCATAAAGAATGATGACGTGTAATCAAGCTGGATATTTACTGACATTTGATATTGTACCCCCTCAAATACGCCAAATGCAATCCCGGACATTAGTCCATAGAATACAAGTGTTTTAGGTTGCAGCGGCTCCTTGGCAAAGCGGTATATTAATAATAACGGTATTAGTTTAACAAATTCTTCCGTCAAACCTACTCCAAATATATATCCGAAAAGGTCTAAGATAAGCACAGTATCGATCAACTGATAAAATGGATTGAGTGAAGGGAGACCTAATATATCCCATATTATAAATACAAAACCTTGTGTCAGGAAAAATACGGCTAACGTTATT
>CAYNBZ010000095.1:0-2095 GCA_964395975.1 uncultured Muribaculaceae bacterium
TTTTCGCTAATCACCAATTCCTTAAGCATTTACAATTCGTCGAACTTACGTTATTTAAGGGTTAATTCTCCTTCATTTCTCCTGTTTTTTGTCAACCATCGTAAACTATTGTCAATCATAGTCAACTTTCACCACGACCTTGCCAACGATAATCCTCGGATTTTCGTGGAGAGGTACACAGGAGGTACAAAAAATGGCGTAAAAAAGGCTTAGCAACGATTATCATCGATACTTGAGCAACAAAAAAGGCGCCCGTAAAGAGCGCCATATTAATCGATTATAATCAATTTAACTATTTGATAATCAGGTAATTATTTGCCGATGCAAAAGGTTGAGAATATCCTTGATAGTATGTCGGTGGTGGTAATTTCGCCTGTGATTTCACCAAGATAGTGCATGCATTCTCGGATGTCTTGACTTATGAAATCACCACTTATACCTTGTCGTAGCCCGTTTACAGCTCGAGTGATGGCGTTTGCTGCTTTGACGAGAGCTTCGTAATGGCGAGCATTGGTGACAATAACTTCATTGTTGTTATTTTCGGGCAATGAGGCTGCTTTATACAGGGTCGAGCATAATGTATCAATGTTGCTGTTCTGTTTAGCGGATATACATACTATGGGCGTCTCGATTGGCAATATATTCTTTATGGCATCAGTGATAGCTGTACATTGCTTGTCACTGAATAAATCAATCTTGTTGATTACAGCAACCAAAGATTTTCCTTTGCAATGTGTGAGAACTTTGTCAGCAATAGATGGCATAGGAAATGTCGTAGAAGTGCCATCAATCATCCAAAGCACTATAGTTGCATTGTCTATTTTGCGAAACGTGCGTTCGATACCGAGAATTTCTATGTTATCATTTGTTTCACGTATGCCGGCAGTGTCAATAAAACGGTATAATACACCGTCAATGGTGACAGTATCTTCGATTGCATCACGTGTAGTGCCATGGATGTCGCTTACAATGGCGCGGTCGTCGCCTAGAAGCAGGTTTAAAAGTGTTGACTTACCGGCATTTGTTTCGCCGATTATGGCCACCGGCACCCCATTTTTAATTGCATTGCCAGTGGCAAACGATTGTGCGAGGCGATTGATAATGCTGTGTATGTGTGTGGCCAGATGCAGCATGTGGGAGCGGTCGGCAAATTCAACATCTTCTTCGCTGAAGTCAAGTTCAAGTTCCATAAGTGAAACAAATTCAAGCAACTTATCACGTAACTCTCCAAGCTGGCGGCTGAAGTTTCCTCTCATTTGGCTCATGGCGATTCGATGAGCAGCCCGTGATGATGATGCGATAACATCGGCAACAGCCTCTGCCTGAGATAAATCAATACGACCATTGGCAAACGCTCTGCGCGTAAATTCTCCAGCTGTGGCAATACGGCACCCGTGTGTAATTAATAAGTTGAGTAGTTGTTGCTGTATCCATGTTGAACCATGGCAAGAAATTTCTATTATGTTTTCACCAGTGAATGAATGAGGTGCACGAAACAATGTGAGCACCACTTCGTCCAAAATGGAGCCATCGGTATCTATTATGCGTCCGAAATGTGCAGAATGACTTGACATCGTAGTTAGGTCTTTCCCTTGCCAACATTTTGTGACTATTTCAAGTGCCTTGTTACCACTTATTCTTGCTACAGCTATACCTCCGCGGCCTTGAGCCGTGGATATTGCACATATTGTATCTTCGAAAAGCTGGTTGTCGAATTTCATTTGTCCGATTTTGAGTTTGATAAGTTGCTGTTGAAATATATTGATACAAAATTACTAAACGGTTTTGATTTTAAAACAAAGTTGGTGAATGGTTATCCTACTTCCAGACTTCATCACTCAAAAAAGTTTATTTTACAATGTGTTGATATATAACATTTTGTAATTTTGCATCATACATTATACATCTCAGGTAATTCTATATCATCTTTACATCCAGATTCATAAATATACTAGATCCTTACGATAGGAACATTTACTGAATATCCCTACAAATACTGAAAAGAGGGTGACCCAAAAATCAGTAACGACTACCGGGTCGCCTTTTTTGTTGTCTCTATCGATATTCTTGCAAGATATAAAAGTTAACGGTTATC
>CAYNBZ010000096.1:0-1648 GCA_964395975.1 uncultured Muribaculaceae bacterium
ATCTCTTTATAAGAGATTTGGATTTTGCAAAAAAAGATATATGATGTTTACATTCCGTGTAAGAGTGCTGAATTTATCCCAACTGCCTAACACTTAATTCCTATTACGTTAACCTGTGCTTTTCGTGCAATAATCTCAAGGATTTTCTTTAATTTTGTGCCGCCTTATTGAAAACGGCACTTTAGTTTATTAACAAACACACATTAATTTATTAAGACTTATGGCAAATTGGTTTGAATGTAGAATCAGATATAGTAAAATTTTAGAATCGGGACTGCAAAAAGCCGTAACAGAGAGTTACATGGTGGATGCCTTGTCGTTTACCGAGGCAGAGGCACGAATCATCGAAGAGATGACCCCTTTCATTTCGGGCGATTTTACGGTTTCGGCAGTAAAGAGAGAGAAAATAAGCGACGTGTTCTATGATGCAACCGGCGACAAATGGTATAAAGTAAAAACCAACTTCATAACCATCGACGAGAAAACGGCTGTTGAAAAGAAAACGGCTTCGTTCATGCTTGTACAGGCGAGTGAGTTCAAGATGGCTCTTGACAATTTCATGGAAAACATGAAAGATACACTTGCCGACTTTGAAATAGCCTCGATTGTTGAAACACCGTTAATGGATGTGTTCCCTGCCGACTTGAGCGGGAAGAAACGGGCTGCCGAGAAACCGATTGCATGAAAAAACCAACACTGAGATGGATTGTAACCGGATAAAAGAGAATATCGTGAAATTGCACGACGAGCTTCCTTATGGAGTGAAGCTCGTCGCTGTTTCTAAATTTCACCCTGTCGAGGCATTGCAAGCTGCCTACGATGCAGGGCAACGCCTGTTTGGTGAAAGCCGGGCCCAGGAAATCGGACCGAAACACACCGCCATGCCAAGCGATGTAGAATGGCACTTCATTGGCCACTTGCAAAGCAACAAAGTGCGGCAAATCATGCCCTATGTGTCGTTGATTCATAGCATAGACAGCGAACGACTGTTGCAGTGCGTCGATGATGAAGCCCGCCGCATAGGGCGGACTGTGGACATATTGCTGCAATTGCACGTGGCACAGGAAACCACTAAATATGGATTCACCATAGATGAATGCCGCACACTTGTCGATAGTGGCATAATCGGCAGCTTGTCAAACATAAAAATACGCGGCGTGATGGGAATGGCCACAAATACCGATGATGAAACGGAAATACGCCGCGAGTTTTGTGCCATACGCAAGACATTCGATACTTTGCAGGCATCTCACTTCAGCGAGGTTGACGGTTTCGATACCGTGAGCATGGGCATGAGCGACGATTACCGCATCGCCATAGCCGAGGGCTCGACAATGGTGCGCATCGGAACCACCATATTCGGCAACCGTGAGTATTGACACGGGACTGCAATGGCAAATTTTTTATTGATTCTTTAAGAATATGCCCGTTGCTATTGCATAATTGACAAAATCTGTTTACCTTTGCACCAACTTAATCGTCGGGGTATTAGCTCATCTGGTAGAGCGCAACACTGGCAGTGTTGAGGTAAGCGGTTCGAGTCCGCTATACTCCACATAGAAACCGCTGACTATCAAAAGGCTAGCGGTTTCTTTTTTTAGGTGGCGTCAAGGGGATATATGTGTGACACTATTGTTTTTGAGACTGA